>JAYUWM010000131.1:0-2657 GCA_043753565.1 bacterium | reverse complement strand
CCGCGGTGCCAACTATTTGCCCACTGAATGTCTTGCTACCACTAAAGGTTTGGGTGGTGCTTAATAGTGCAACATTTGCGCTAAGACTTGCATCGGGTATTGATGCGCTAGCAATATTTGCCCCATTAATGTTTGTTATACCCGAGCCATCGCCTGTTATTGTGGTGGCGTTGACGGTTGTTGCGTTTAGTGTGCCGTTAACTTGCACTGACCCACCGGTTCCTGGCCGTACAACAATGTCACCGACTGTCCGGCTAAGCAAACCATCGCTAAGGGTTGTGCTGTTAGCGCCCACTGTAATTCCACCCAAGAAATACCCCTGGAAGAACCGGTTGGCCTGAGTTGTGTAATCGGTAGTAGTGGCCCCAATGTTTTGGGCAGTATACTTAGTAATTGTTGCGTTGCCAGTAAAGCCGGCTGCAGTACCGTAACTAATTGCAGGGCTAACTGTAAGTGTAGTTGTGCCACCACCACTGACAATACGCGCGTAATAGTCTTGGCCACTGCCGCCTGTATTATCTACTAGCACTACATCGTTATTTGCAAAGCTGCCTATTGCTGCGAGTGTAATTGTTGTTGTGGTACTGCCACCTGCACCAGAAGTTGTACCCGTTGTAGCTGTGGCACTATTAGCCGCGATTAGGTTAGCATTGGCGTCAAACGCCCCGCGGGTTGTGCCTGCCGTTTGCAAGTTAAGAATATTGCCTGTGCCAGAGTTAGATATTACCAAAGCGTCTTTGGCACCACTATTTAACTGCTCGACCTTAACCACAAAAGTACTGTCGGTGCCAGCAGCAGATGGATTGCTAAATATCAGCGAATCATCAGCAGTTGTTAAATCTATCCTGGTGTCTGACCCATCGATGTCACCGGCATAGCCATTTTGCAACGTTGCAACCGTTCCGCTACAACTACCAAATGCAAGTACGCCGCTGCCAGCAGTTGTTAGGCAGTCGCCTGTTATTCCGTACGAAGTTGGCAGTGTGAATGTTAAATTGCTCGCTGTACTGCCGGTCTGCAACGAAGTTGTGTTCGACGATCCGTCGCTGAGTACTAAACTACCGGCCTGCGATACACTACCAAGCGTTGCTGTGCCACCTGCAATTGCTAGTGTGCCCGATGTTGTGGTGTTGCCATTGTTGTCTACCGTAAATTTATCTATGCCTGTGTTTTGCAACTGTAGCAAGCCGCCTGTGCTGGTTTGATTTAGGCGGATTGCCGCAAGTGCTGAGGCTATAACTTGCGGTGTAGCTGGTGCTTTTTGGATTAAATCGTCGGCAGTGAATGCATTGGTGTTGGTGCTGTCCATTAGTTTGGCAGCCCTAAAGGCGTACGGCACCGATGTGAGCTTAAAGCGCGGAGTCATTTCGGCATCTGCCGGGGTACAAGCGCCAAATGCACAAGTGTCGGTACCGCGCACTGTCATGCCCAGCCACTGTTCTTGGTCCCACGCAATGTTGCTTGGGAAGCTAGTTATGCTGCCAAGGTTAACGCTAAAGAATCCGTTTTTGACAGTTACGCCCTGGGTGGCGCTAACCAGGCGACTTTCGGTCCACTGGGTTGTACCGGCCGTTGGTACAGTGTACAGGTTAAACTGAATATTGTACGACCCGTCTGCAACAGTATTCCCTGAGTTACTTAGCAACTTAGCCTGGAAGTTTAAATTAGTACTAGCGGCTGCGCTGGCGCGCCCGCGCGTATATATAAACACCCCTGTTAATGGCAACACAAACAAAAATACGGCAACAATAGCAGTTAACGCTGCTTTGCGCCGCAAGGAAAGGTAATCTGTTTTAACAGATATAAACTGCTGTATTGCAGTATGCATTTTTGTTTTGTCAGTCATTCCAGAGGGGTCAACTAGCGGTAATCAGCACACGTTTTAGTGCTTATTACCCCTGTTACTTGCCTCAATTTTGTTTGTTTTTGTTTTGGTCTTTTTGTTTTTGTTGACCTACCCCTTAGTCTACCCCAAGTAGCACACCGGCACAAGTGTTTTTAACCTGTTTTCTGCAGGTTGCTGTGCACAAGTTTTGGCGCAATTTTGGCTTTTGGCCACCCCTCTTAACTAGCCATTTAGTACTAGCATTTTATTACACAAATATTGATGTTACTTGTGGGTGCTTTGGTTACCTAAAAAAACTAGCTAGGGGGCCGGAAGTTGCGGCAATAAGGCCACTTACATACGGCCTGCCATACCCCTTTTGTGCCCAACGGTTGTGTCGCACAATTACCGTATAGCTGGTTGTATGTTATGTTTTGCCGGCTGTGGTGCTTAGGCCTGTTAGTTAATGCCTCTTAATTAGTACTGAAGTTGGTGCCGCCGTAAATTGTGGTGCCGCCGCCTATATTTACATTACTAGGTGTTGCAACACCTGTGGTAAAGGTGCGAATGGCAGATACAACACTCCACTGGTTCGTGCCGCCTGGATCTATAGCATAACCACGCCACCAGTACTGGGTGCTGGCAGTTAGTGCTGCTGTTTGGTATTGGTGTATGGCTACTTGGGTTAGTGGTAGGCCACCAGTGTAGGCTGTGGCGCTTTGAGTACTCTGCCCTATCCAACCGGTTTGGGAAAGTGTTTGGTCTATAGTGCGTACAATACTACTGCAGTTGCTGGTACTACAGACTTCTATTCTGTACCTTAGGTAGTCGT
>JAYUWM010000130.1:0-2666 GCA_043753565.1 bacterium | reverse complement strand
CCGTATCCTCTACGGTTTCGATGTTTGATATGTTAGCACTAGAGATGAACTTACTGCTAGTAATTGGCTTTGATGCTAGGTCAACTAAGGCAAGTACTTTTAACGATGCTGTTAAAGACACAAACCTAGTAGAGACTATTACGGCTTTATTGGAGACTGCCGTAGAGATACAAGAAGCATTAAGGACAAAAAGCGGTAAGGTTGCTGTTGACCCGTGGTCAGAAGACGAAGACTTCTGGGGGATGTCTCTTGCTAAACGTATATGAAGACAGTGGCATTACAAACGATAACGGCACTAAGGCTTACAGGGTCATCGATCCTGCGATAGAGGTAGTCTTCACAGTGCTGTTATCTAAAGGCTACCACGTCAATGACATTTACACCTTGATTACGTTCTCAGCTGCCGATATACGCTCTAGGGTAGTCGTTAACGCAGAATACGGCCACAAGTTGTGATAAAGCTTACTTATAAGTGTAGGTTAGATGTATAACTAATGGTGATCATCCGTTTGTGTTAATGTTGGCTAAATAGGTTATACTGGTTATATAAACAAAAACACAGGTACACCATTATGGTTGGTAAGCTACAAATTTCACTAGATTGCGTTGGTACTACCCAAGAGGTAGAACAGATTGCGGCTGAAGCTGCGGTTGCTTTCGGCGGGTTAAGCTACGAAGTGATTAAAGATAGTAAAGCACCTTGGCCTACAATCGTGGCTACGTCTACTAACTACGGCGAGTTAGTTGGCTTCGGTTCCGCTGTTTACACAAATGAAGGCGTAGAAGATTTTGAATACTTAATCTCTACCATTTAACTTAACTATACCCCAGCCAGCTTCTCTAGCTGGCTTTCTTTATGTCTACTTATAAGTAATCGCTCTATGTATAAGAAACTGTAATCACTCAGTTGTACCAAACTAGCCATTATAAGTTACAATAGTTATATACAAAGAAAGCAAACAAGTTTAGGAGCTTACACCGTGTCTAACACAAATACAGCACAAACCTTCACCGAATGGTACACAGTAGTCAGAGCTAATCTAAAAGCTACTTACCAGCCCCTTATTGACGACAGTATGTTGACAACGGCTCAAGTAGATAGTATTCTCACAGCACATTGTGAAGGCGCACGGCTCACCTGGTTACACTTAGTAGGTACAGTATAATGGAACTAGCAGTACAGCACTATTTGAGAAACGTAGGCAATCTAGAAAGCCTACGGGCGGGCTTAGGAGTCAAGGCTAAACGCAACACTGATTACGACAACTTAGTTCAATTAAAGTACAGCCAGATAGACTCACCTAAAGCACACCCTATTGTACTTGAATGCCGTGGTCTTATACTAGATGAAGCTAACGACTGGGCTGTAGTGTCCCGGCCTTTAGACCGCTTCTTTAACTACGGCGAGTCCTATGCCGACACACTTGACCAGGACAGCATTAGGGCTTATGAGAAATTAGACGGGTCACTGATGTGTTTGTACTATTACGACGGGCGGTGGAACGTTCAGACCAGTGGTACTCCTGATGCCTCCGGTGAAGTAAACCAAATGGGTCTAACCTTTAAGGAACTGTTCTGGCAGACTTGGAACCAACAAGGCTACAAACTACCTACACCGTTCTGGCGTGGGGCTACCTTTGTATTTGAACTAGTAGGCCCATTAAACCAAGTCGTAGTACAATACCAAGAAGCAGATATACACTTATTAGCTGTACGACTTAATAGTAGTGGCAAAGAGGTAAGCTCCGAGGCTAGAGCTAAGTCGTACGGCTGGAAACACGCTGAAAGATTTGACCCAGCTAACCTAGATGTAAGCCTTCCCGCAACTGCTTTAGAAGGCTACATACTCATAGACAAAGACAACAAACGTGTTAAGATTAAGACAGCTCAATACGTAGCACTACATCGCACTGGTTCTCACGGGATGACTGCCGAAGATGCTTTAGCTATAGTAATGGCTGGTGAAATCGACGAGATGGAGGCTTACTTTCCAAAACACAAAGACATATTACGAAGCCTAGAGAGTAAATGGTTGGCTCTTAGGTCGCAACTGAAGGCCGACTGGTCTAAGTACGGACCACTAGCTGGGGATCGGGCTGAGTTTGCTAAAGCGGTCAGCCAATTAAAACACAAGTCAGTACTATTCAGTATTGCCGATAGTAAAGACTGGCTGGCAATGTGTGTAGCTAACCCTAAACGCACCCTTAAATTACTAGCTGACTAATTAGTCAGCTTTATATGTTAGGCTGAATGTATAACTAATTGTAATCACCTATCCCAACCATTTAGCCTTAACCATGTTATAATGGTTATATACACAGAGAAGGAAGTTAAACATCATGAACACAGTTTATACCGTATACGTATATGTAAGTGGAAACCAAACTGTATATGGGGTTTACTCTACCCTCAGTAAGGCAGAATCGGAAGTATACAGGCTAAAGGTTTCTGGTTATGTTTCTGAAGTAGAAGAAACCACTGTACAATAAAGCTTTATAAGTTAGGGTTGAATGTATAACAAACTGTAATCAATCAGTTTACCCATTCAATCCCAACTGTGTTACAATAGTTACAGTAACTATCGGTAAGAGAACAGCATCTAAATCAGGCTACTGGTTAAAATCAGACTGCCCAGAAATTAATAACCTGGTTATAGAGTTTGGTAC
>JAYUWM010000129.1:0-8194 GCA_043753565.1 bacterium | reverse complement strand
TTTATATTTGGTACCGTTATAACAGTAATAAGGTCTGTAGCTATGATGTTTGGTATGGTGGCTGTATTGCTGCTTATGAATCCGCTACTTGCAGCGATAGCCTTTGCAGCTATGCCGCTACTTTTTGTGTCTACAAGGTTTTTTAGTAAAAAACTTCAAAGCCAATCACAAATTGTCACAGATTTTGAAGATAAAATTTACGCCGCTAGTAGCGAGACTGTAGAAAATGTTCGTATGGTTCAGGCTTTTAACAAGGAGGCTGTGCAGCTGAATCGCTTTTTGAACCTTAGCAGGCTGCGCAATAACGAATCTGTAAAGCTATCTACGCTGGGAAATTTTTTTGGTACAACAAACTCATTTATAAATACTATTGCATCAACTGCAGTGTTACTAATTGGTGGGTCATTAGTTTTTAGTGGTCATACATCGTTTGGTGCTCTTTTGGTTTTTACAAGCTATATGGCCAACTTACTAGAACCGCTAGAAAGCCTGAGTGGGGCAATAGCTGGCTGGAAACAGCAGCGTACCCAAGTGTCTAAACTGTACGATGTTATAGAAGTTAGCGATAGATGGCGACGCGACAGTGGGCCAGAGCGCCCCCAAGGCCTGCAGGGCACTATTACGCTTGAAGGACTTAGTTTGTACCGCGGTGATTCGCCAGTACTTCTAGACGTTACCCATACTATAAAGGCTGGTAGTAAAGTTGCAATTATCGGCCCATCGGGCACCGGTAAAAGCACCCTATTTAACATTTTGCTGCGCTTTTTGTCACCTAGTGCCGGTGTAGTTAAAATCGACGGTATCGAACTTAAACAGTTCGATCTTGGATATTTGCGCCGCAAGATCGCCTTGGTAGATCAGTCTCCCCAGCTAATTAGCGCTAGTGTGGCCGAAAACATCGCGTTTTCTACATTAGACGAACAGCCTATAAACGCCCAGGCAGTCACCGAAGCAGCAGAAAAGGCCGGGGCTGTAGAGTTTATTCAAGCACTGGGCGAACAGTTTGCTGAACAATTAACTATTGGTAGTGATCACGACCTAAGCGGTGGGCAAAAGCAACGTATAAGCATCGCCAGGGCATTATATAAAGATTCACCTATTATGTTGTTTGACGAGCCAACATCTTCATTAGACGAACAATCGCGCAACAAGGTTGCCGAAACAATTAAAAACATTCACGGCAAAACAGTACTGCTAGTAACGCACGATATGAGCATACTCTCTATTGTTGATAGCATTTTGGTGCTGCACGAACATAAGTTAGTACCCGTAGAAGAACTCGGTGGCCTAGAGGCGTATCGTAGAATGTTAGAAGAACAAGAAGGGGCGGGGCAGAGTTTTGAAACGCCACCCGTACTTGCCGAGACGCCCGAAACTATATCAGAAGAAACTACGCCACTTGTAGCGCAATCCATCCACGGCGACCTGTTGTCACCGGCCGAAAAACCTGTGCTACCCCCTCAACCACAAGTAACTGGTGAAGCCGGTAACTCTGATAGTGGCGAAATACAACTACACTAATTTGTAGCAAATACAACACGAATTGACTGCCGTACAGGCGTACAATAGTGTAGTAGGAGGCAACATGTTACACACAACACACCAGCAAATTAAGTCAGTAGGAAATAAAATAGGGCTTACACCTGAGCAAATAGAACAGGTGTTGCAGGTAGACGCCAAACACGAATTTGAGATTTTACTTAAGAATGGCCAAAGGCACAATGCATATCGTATGCAGCATAGTAACGCGCGGGGCCCATACAAGGGCGGAATACGCTTCCATCCCGAAGTTAATGCAGACGAAGTGCAAGCCCTAGCAACATTAATGAGCCTTAAAACTGCGGCTGTTAATATTCCGCTTGGCGGCGGTAAGGGCGGCATACAGGTTAACCCAAAGCTGCTAACCCTAGATGAACTAGAAGAGCTATCGCGTAAGTACGTTCAGTACCTTGCGCCCCATATTGGCCCACAAAAAGATGTACCTGCACCTGATGTTAATACCGACCCGCGCATTATTGACTGGATGGTGGACGAATACGAAGGCATAACGGGTGATACAACAAAGGCTAGTTTTACAGGTAAAAGCCTTGGTAATGGTGGCAGCGAGGGCCGCGATGCAGCGACCGGACGCGGCGGTGTTATAGTACTAGCCGAACTTTTAAAGCATATGGGCATGTCGGATAAAAAACTTACTTACGGCATACAAGGCTTTGGTAATGTTGGATCATTTTTTGGCCTAGTTGCCGCAAACGATCAAAAAAAATGGCAAATGGTTGCTGCTACAGATAGCAGTGGTGGAATATACGAAAAAAATGGCCTATGGCCAGCCGAACTTGATGATTATAAAAAGCAAAAAAAGCAGCTGCACAGTTACCCTGCAGGCAACAAAATTACTAACGATGAACTATTATCTAGTGACGTGGATGTATTAGTTTTGGCCGCACTGGGCGACGTTGTTACAGCAGAAAACGCTCACTTAGTTAAGGCAAAATTTGTGCTAGAACTTGCCAATGGCCCTGTAGATGATCAAGCGCATCAGCTACTTGAAAAGCGCGGCATAATGGTGGTGCCAGATATTTTAGCTAATAGCGGCGGTGTAATTGTAAGCTACCTAGAATGGATGCAAAACCTTGATGGTAAACATTGGCCGCTTACTAAAGTCAATAAGACACTATATTCACTGTTGCAGGATGCAGTAGCTACTATCTACGATGCAAGTGTTGATAAACACATGAACCTAAAAGAAGCAGCACTGACAGTGGCTATGCAACGTTTGTTGCAGGCTAGCTAAAATAGTTAAAAAGAAGATGCATATGTCACAGCAATCAAGTAAGCAAGATAATACGGTTTGGTTTAAGGCTAAAAAGTACGGCTACGGTTGGAGCCTGCCGCTAACCTGGCAAGGTTGGGTTACCTTTTTAGGCGTGTTAGGTATTGGCCTAGCACCACTATTGTATCTATCTATTTGGTATAAAGGCGACGCATACTGCCAAAATATACTTTCTAAAGGCATAAGTGCCGCCTGCGATCCACATGCCGAAACGGGTGCGTACCTTATGGCTGCATTATTTTGGCTAATAGCATGCACACTACTACTTGCGCATATTTGTTCGTTAAAGGGTCAGCCTGCTAAATGGCGTTGGCCAAAAAAGGATAAACATGCAAAAAAATCCTAAACTAACACCACAGCAACAGGATGTATTGTTTAACAAATCCACAGAAGCACCGTTTAGCGGTGAGCTTTTGCATAATAACCAAACAGGCTCCTATACCTGCGCAAATTGCAGCGCAGAATTATTTATGTCTGGTACAAAGTTTGATAGTGGCAGCGGTTGGCCAAGTTTTTACAAACCCAAAGCTGGTGATGCCGTAGAACTTATTACAGATGAATCACATGGCATGGTGCGCACCGAAGTTGTTTGTAAAAACTGCGGTGGGCATTTAGGGCATTTATTTGATGACGCATACGATCAGCCAACAGGCCAACGCTTCTGTATAAATTCGGCTAGCCTAGATTTTAAGCCTAAAGAGTAAATATGCAATATGTAGCTCCTACAGATGTAACAGATGCCCATAGTAAAAAGCGTTGGGTAATTATTGGTGCCGCAGCCGCGGTAGGAATATTAGGGCTTATAATTGGCGGTATAGTATTTGCACAAAGCCGCAAAACACCAACACCTAAACCACAAAGCTATGTAATTAATCAGCTGCCCCAGGCGCAGCCCGAATATAGTAGTGTATCGGGTAAATACCTGTTTAACGGCACAGTCGTTATTGCCCGTGCAGTAGAAAAATATGCTCGCGGCGACTACAACCAACCCTTTAGTCAGCTAGATACCTTTAATAGGGCGGCATACGATGGTTGGTCTGCAGATTTTGAATGCCCAATAACTAATAATGTAGTGCCATACCAACAACAAATAGATAACCTCATATTTAACTGCCGTCCAGAATTTTTGCCAGGCCTTACCAAGTATTTTAATTTGTTTGACTTGGCTAATAACCATACAGATAACCAGGGTGGGCAGGCTGGCATTGCATCGACCCGTAAGTATTTAAAGGATGCCGGTGCACAGTACTTTGGCAACTACGACCCGACTGTATTAAATGATATATGCGAAGTTATCGCACTGCCTGTGCGCCTGCAAAAACAAGATAAGACTCAGCAAAACGCTCAGTTACCAGTAGCTTTTTGTGGCTGGCATTATTTTAACTATAACCGTGGCCCAACTGAAGCCGAACTTGCAGTTGCCAAAAAGTATTCGACCATAATGCCGGTGTTTGCTTTTGCCGAAATAGGTAACGAATACCAAGCTAGCGCTAGCGCAGGGCAGCGTACAATTGCTCGCCAAATTATAGACAGTGGCGCTGAGTTTGTTATGGCCAACAACCCGCACTGGGTACAAGACAGCGAGGTTTATAAGGGCAAGCTAGTAGTGTACAGCCTTGGCAACTTCATATTCGATCAAATAGATGCCGAGACTCAGCGCGGTGTAAGCATCGATGCAGATATTACAGTGCCATACGACGACAATGTAGCTAAGTGGATTGCGTTAGGGCCAAGCTGTGCAGCCTTCCAGGATACCTGTTTAGGCGAGGCAGTAAAACAGGGGCTAAAGAAGTTAGAATTAAAGTTTGTGTACACACCTATAGCCAACCAAAACGGTGCACAAAAAATTACCCGCAAGGCCAGCGCCGATGTACAAAAAGCAGTCGAAGAACGCCTTAATTGGCTAGTTGTTAGCAAACAACTAGGCCAGTAGCTTAGCTATAAAAATCATGTTTAAAGGGGTGGTGCCGTGCGGGGCAGCGCCCATTTTATTTTTAGGTAATCCTAAAAACTAAAAAGGGGCATGCACGGCAACAGGACCCCGGCAACGAGTTTTATAGCGCCACAGGTATGCTAACTTATGCACCTAAATGATGTATCCTAGTAGGTATGGAAATAAATAAATCTGCATTACCTACAAAATTTTTGTGGCTTGATCTTGAAATGACTGGCTTAGACGCCGATAAAGACGTTATCTTAGAAATTGCCGTCGAAATTACAGATGCAAATATGCAAACACTAGCAACATACGAGACTCGCGTTAAGCAACCAAAAGACATTGTGCTAGATCGTATTCAAAAAAATGTGTGGTGGCAGGGCTACCCGCAAAACCGCGACGACTTTATTAAAAACCTAGACGGTGCAAAACCACTAAATGTTGCACAGGCCGAGATTGTTGAACTTATCGAAAAGCATTTTGGTGCCGAACCCGCTGTATTGTCGGGCAATAGCATTTATAACGACCGCAACTTTATACGCACACACATGAAAGAACTAGAACTAAAACTACACTACCGCATGCTGGATGTTAGTAGTTTTAAGGTGTTAATGCAGGCAAAATACGGCGAAGTGTTCGAAAAAGACAACGCCCACCGCGCGTTTGAAGATGTGCAAGCCAGCATAGCCGAACTACAGTATTACTTGGATTGGTTTGAATCGAAGAAATGACACGTAAAGAAGCCGAAGAATATATTTTAAGCCTACCTAACGCTACGTTGACCTATCCATTTGGCGAGGATGTGGCTGTATATAAAGTGCCGGTTGCCGGCGATGAAAAGATGTTTGCCTTAATGCCCGAAAAGGCTGACCCAGCACAGGTTAGTTTAAAGTGTGATCCGCAATTAGCCGAAATACTGCGCGAAAAGTATGTGAGCGTTATGCCAGGTTACCACTTAAACAAAAAGCATTGGAACACTTTAGTGCTAGGCGAAGAATTACCAACAGAAGAAGTAACCGGCCTTATTTTGCACAGCTATAACTTAGTTATAGGCAATTAGCCTACGGACTTACGGGTGCGTTTGCTATAACTTTGGCATTATTTTGCAGTTTAACTACAATCGCTTTTTCGGATTTACTATTCGCACCAGCAGTTAATGTTTGTACGTCTTTTTGGTAGGCAATAATTAGCTTATCAAGTATGTCTGTAAGCTTTTGGTCGTACTGATTGCTGGCTTCGGCCGCCGTTAGTTGGCTATCATTATTTGTACCAGCAGATGTTGCAAGTTCTTTGTCGCTAATTTTAAGGCCAGCTAATTTTGCAAAAGCTAGGGTGTCATTTTTTTCGCTTTGCGTAACACTGTATATGGTAGCTGCGTAGCTTTTTACAGATGAATCACGGGCCTTAGCTATACCCATACCGGCTATGCGAGCAATCTCGGTCTGTTGTGTCACTAATGACTTATATACAGAATAATCCTTTTTTGTAAGTGACCTAAAAACTATAAATGCAATTACTAAAACAACAAGCACCACAACAATAAATATCACACTAACTAGCAAATTCTGCTTTGGGTTGCGGCCGCCACCAAACGGTTTTTTAGCATTAGGCTGGGTGTTTAAAAAATCATAATTGTTCTGCGGCGGAGTTGGTGCGTACTGTGGATCCATTAATATATCATATCATTTATTGTGCTTACGCTGTACCACACCGCCCGGGCAGGGTACCATATAGGAGTGGATGCAGTACAAGATATAAAAGATAGATTGGCCATAGAGGACGTAGTTGCCGAATATGTGCAGCTTAAGCGTGCCGGCCGTAACTTTAAAGGCCTAAGCCCGTTTGCTAATGAAAAAACCGCCAGTTTTATGGTTAGCCCCGAAAAACAAATTTGGCATGATTTTAGTAGTGGCAAGGGTGGTGACGTGTTCAGCTTTATTATGGAAGTTGAGGGTTTAGATTTTAAAGCCACAATAGACTTATTGGCGCGCAAAGCAGGTGTAGATTTAGCCCAGTACCGCACATCCCAAACTTCGCAGCAAGATACCGCGCAGCTAAAAGACCGTATGCACACGGCACTTGACTTGGCTGCAACATTCTATCAACGCCAACTAACACAAAACAACCAGGCACTGCAGTATGTGCGCAACACTCGTCAATTTAGTAAACAAACAATTCTAGATTTTAGGCTAGGTTATAGCCCAACATCGGGTAAAGAACTGGCATCTTATTTAATGCAAAAATCCTTTACACTAGACGAACTTAAAAAAACTGGACTAGTGGGGGTACGCGGCAACGATGTTTACGACATGTTTAGGGGCAGGCTTATGATTCCGCTGTGTGATCAGCAAGGGGCAGTAGTTGGTTTTACGGCCAGGCAGCTTACACCAGATGATAATTCACCCAAGTACATTAATACGCCAGCAACACTTTTGTATGACAAGGGTAGGCAGGCCTATGCTCTGCATCTAGCCAAAGAATCTATCCGTAAGCTGGGCTATGTAGTGGTGGTCGAAGGCAACCTTGACGTTATAGCTAGCCACCAAGCTGGTGTTAAAAATGTGGTTGCCACAGCGGGTACTGCAATGACATTGCAGCATCTAAAAGCCCTAAAGCGTTTTACTGGCGATATAAGGCTTTGTTTTGACGGCGATAGTGCTGGCCAAAATGCCGCCGAACGCGCCATAGACCTAGCTAACGATGCAAACGTAACCCTTAAAATGGTTACAATAACTGGTGCCAAAGACCCAGACGAACTTATTATGCAAGATCCAGCCCTGTGGCAGGCAGCAATAGACACACCGCAGTATGTTATAGATTGGCTAATAGACCGCTATAGCCAGCAAGTAGACATAACCACAGCTGTAGGTAAGCGCCAGTTAACTGACGCGGTGCTTAAAATTATAGCCCGGCTTCAAGACCCAGTAGAACAAGATCACTACCTACAACTACTGGCTAAAAAAATTGATGTGAGCATAGATGCATTGCATAAAAAATTAAATACCTCTAAAGCCCCAGTGGCTAAAAGGCTTAAGCAATTGCATGTGGTAACAGATGATAAATCCTTGCAAGAGCGTATAAAGCTTGAACAACATATGTTAGCAATTGTGTATGCACGTCCTGGCCTACGCGGCGTATTGGCAGGATTGCCAGAAGATATATTTATCCAGGACGGCGCCAAACAGCTACAAGCACTGCTATTAGAATCTGGCCCAGATCAACCAGCGTCCGGGGACTTGAATAATATCGCTGATTATGTCAAAATGTTATTACTTCTATCTGAAGAACTCTACCAAAAACCCGATGAAGCAGAGCTACATTACCAATTAGAGCACTTGCTATCACGACTGGTAACAGAGTACGTAAAAAACAAAAAAAATATAGTACTACAAAATCTTAAAGACGATGATACGGCGGCACTTGAAAAG
>JAYUWM010000128.1:0-2668 GCA_043753565.1 bacterium | reverse complement strand
GCTGTTGTTTTAAGGTTCGCGCAGCGTAGCGGTTTAACCGGCAAGTTTAGCGAATTTCAGTTTGGCAAGATAAGCGGTTTTGAGTTTGTTAAATCTCTATTTAAAGGACAATAAGATGGGCGCTGAATTTGGCCGGGAAGTTACACACGTTGCGCTTACTCTAGCGGGTATTGCGCTCGTCGCTTTGCTCGTCTCGCATAGCGAGGGAGCGGTCAACATTGTTAAAGGCGTTGGCCAGACTTATGGCGGCTTGCTTAGTATCGTTACTCTGCAAAACCAGTACGGCAATCCGTTTAGCGGTTAAGCTACGCTTTTAAAGCTAAAGGATTTCTTATGCTTAGACAGCGTTTTCTTAATGCAATGGGTTTTAAGCCTCGCAACGGCGCAGCCGACGGCTATCAATTTGACTTAGACGGGAGCGAACGCTTTGTACGCCCCCGGCATGGTATTGATATATTTCCTACGCAAACTAATGTCACTGACTTTGCAAAAATTGGCTGTATGAATGCGGTCTATCCTTTGCAAAATAGTTTTGTTTGGGCACAAGCATACGGCAAAATTCCTTTTGGGCCTATTATGTCTGTTATCCCCGATAACCTACAATGGCAAGTTGTTATCGCTGGACTAAATAAGCAAAACCCGCAATACTAGGAACAGACAATGAATTTTGGCGATACTCTTAAAAACCCGATTGTTTGGGGCGGCGGTGCGCTTATTGGCATTGTTCTATTGTTTAAAGCGCCAGCGCCAATTGCCGCGCCTACTGTTGCAAACGTTGGCAATACAGCCGCGACTAACGTTGCCGCTTATGGCGCGCAAGTCGAGTTAGCGCGCATTCAAGCCGATACTGGCGGGTTCGCTTTTCAAGCCGATACTGCTAAGACTATCGGGCTGTATAGATTGCTTGAAACTTTTGACAATAATAATCGCATAATGCAAAGCCAACGCGATCACTCGCGGGCAGGTATTACTCAGTCAATTATTCAAAGCAACACTGCTATTCTTGTCGATCAGTCTAACAATATCGGACGGCTTGGCCTCGCCTATCAAGAAACATGGCGCAGCAAGTTTGATAATGACGCTAAGGTTCAAGTTGCTCGCTATCAGTATAAGGGGCAAAAAGCCGCAGCTATTGCTGGCGCAATTACTGGCGTTGCTGGTGCTGCTTCTAAAGCCGCAGTCGCATTTGCTTAGGATGATCTAGTTATGCATATTAAAGCAATTCCTGCCGATATTAGCAAATTCGCTAGCGCTCATCCTCTTATGATAGGGGCGGCGGTTGTTGCGGTGGTCGCTGGTGGGCTTTATCTTAGGGGCGGTGGCACCGCCGCCGATGTAATGCCGGGAGGGGCGTCTAGCGCAGACGCGGGCTTTTCTAGTTTTAGTTATACTGTTCCTAGCATCCTTCCTAATAGCGGCGGCGGCGGCGGTGGCAGTGGTATTGCTGATAGTGTTACAGCGCCACAAGGCGCTGGTGGTCTTAGCAGCAATGACAACGCTTTGCTTTCTTTTGAGTATTATAAAGAAAATCATAACTTTGCGCTTGCAACGACTGATCTAGCTAATCAAATTGCGATAGCTGGATTAAACGCTGACGTTGCTCGTGCTAGCGTCGATGCTAGTCTTTATTCTGCTAACATTGGTTTAGCACAAAGCTTTATGATGAGCGGGCAACAATTTTCCACCGGACGAATTGGCAATTTTAATTTTGCTTTTCTAGGACAAGCACCGGCTAGGGGAACAAATAAAGGCGCTCGTCGCATGGCGTCAATTAATAATATGCAATTTAATTCTTTGTTACGCAGTCCTACTATCCAATCTTTGTTAGGATTAGATAGTAGTTCAACTATGTTACCCTCGACAAGTGGAACAGGAAGTTATGCAGTACAACCTGCAACTAGAAACGACGCAGTTGTTGCATATGGCGGCGCTACAGTTATTCCAGCCGCTACAACTGGAACAAGCACCGGCACTACATCTATTGCAAGCGGTACTGGTACTGGTACAGCAATCGTTCCAATTGATTCTAATTACGTTACTTCGCCCACTCTTAGTTCAAAACTTACTGGCGGCCTTTAATTTTACATTACTATTATCAGCAAGTGGAGTAAATAGTTATGCGGTACAGTCGGCGGCTGGAAACAGCGCAGTTGTTGCATATGGCAGCGCTACAATTGCCCCGGCCACTTAATCCGGGGCAAGCAGCGGCGTTGCATCCACTACAAGCGGTAGTAGTACCAGTAGCGCGTTCGTTGCAACTAACAATATTAGCAGCTATACCGCGTTATTTACCATTAGGAGCGCAAACGCAAGTTTCGGCTGATAGGCTAGTCGCTCGGTCGCAACCTATTGACAGTGGCATTAATGCTCGCTTGTATGAAACGTTTGTTAGGAATTTCATGTAATGGCTACCGTAGCCGAACGAAACCACAATTTAGGCAATCTTAAGCTTAATCGGATTGTCTATAATGGACAAACCGGCGTGGATAGTCGCGGCTTTGCTATTTTTGATAGTGACGCCTCAGGCAAAAGAGCCGCAGATTTAAATTTGCAAGCTTATGCTAAGCGTGGCGTTCATACGCCTAAACAAGTTATCTATGGGGTAGGAGGCGCGGGCGGGTGGTCGGCAACCGATCAACAATCCTATGCAGCTAAAATTGCTAGTGAT
>JAYUWM010000127.1:0-2671 GCA_043753565.1 bacterium | reverse complement strand
TGTGCCTGCAGGCCTACAAACACTACCATCATACGTTATAAGGTCACATATTGGACTAGGGTCGCGTGAACCAAGCCGTGCAACAGACATGTACCCTTCTTGGTTTATTAAGCCAACTGTTAAACCTGGCGAAAAGCAAATATACGATAAAGTATCTGGCAAAATTGCAACGGATTGTACCCCAGAACTTGCCCGAGAAGAACGTAGTAATGCTGATGCAGCATTATATTCAGGAGATATATTTGTAACGGGCGCCACCGGTACCGGCCAAGAAAAAGACGATGTCCACAAATGCGAAGATGTAAAACCTAGCCTTACTTTAACAGTAAGCACAACGTCAACGGTTGGAATCTACAAGCTTACAGCAACCGTCACACAAGGCACCGCACCGTTTAGCAGCGATAAGTTTAAAGGCGCACTAAGCTTTAAAATAGATGGCCAAGTTGTTGAGGGTGGTTCTGTAAGTATAGATGCGGGTGGTACTTACAGCATTGATTACAAATCAACGTTCAATGAAACTAAAACTGTAACTGCACATGTGTCCGACAGCTTACTGTATTCAGCCATTGCGAATTCCGAGCCCATAGCGTTAGTTACCACCCCCTAGTAATGCTAGCGACGGGCTAGCCAAACCACCAAGAAAGAGGCCTTAGGTTTTACTTAGGGCTTCTTTTTTCTTTAAATTTTAGGTGGGCAAAGCTCATCTTACCGGCTACTGTTTGCAAACTGCGGCCAATTACTACTACTTGTTTGGTTTGTAAAAGGTGCGCAGCGTTGTCAACAACCACCATGGTACCGTCGTCTAAATATCCAACTGCTTGGCCGCGAGATTCGCCCTTTTGCAATAATTTAACTTCTTGTTCTTCGCCTGGTAAAAAGTTAGGGCGCATAGCATGAGCGAGTTCGTTCACGTTAAATACAACCACGCCTTCTGCTACTGCAACTTTATTTAGGTTATAGTCGGTTGTACATAAAATTGCATTCCGCTTTTTAGCCAGCAAAAGCAAGTTATCGTCAGTTGTAGTTGCGCCAGGATGATGAGTATCTACCAAGTACATACTACCCAATTGATCACGTAGTGCCTCTACAACTTCTAGGCCAAATCTTGCGCGTGATCGTTTGTGGTTATCGCTGCCATCGGCAAGCATTTGCAGTTCGCGTAGTACAAACTGAGGCACTATAACCTGCGTATTAACTATTCCTGTTGCGTATATGTCCTTAATGCGGCCGTCAATTAGTGCGCATGTGTCTAAAATTAAGCTGGCTTTTTTACTACTTTGCTTAGGGCTAGATTTTACAAATAAGCCAAGAAGCAGCAGTGTGTTTACTGTAATTATAAATGTTTGTATAGATTCGTTCATGTTACTCTTTTTCTAAAAATGTATTAAGGGCTTCGCGTACTGTTTTAACAGATACTAAGCCTGGTATTTTTTTGGTTACTTTAGGGCCTATAGCGCAGTCGAAACCTAATTTTTTAGCTTCCGCCACACGCTTTTCGGTCATTGGTACATGGCGCAGTTCGCCGCTTAAGCCTAATTCGCCGAACACTACAGCCTGTTTTTTAAGTTGCATGCCTTTGGCAGCCGATGCAATTGCCATAACAACCGCTAAGTCTGCCGCTGGTTCGTGCAAACGAATGCCACCAACTACGTTTACATAAATATCTTTGTCGGCTAGCTTAAGCTTTGTACGGCGTTCTATCATGGCAACAAGTAAGTTAAGCCTGTTGCTGTCAAAGCCACTAGCAGCCCTTTTAGGGTAGCCGTAACTAGTAGGGTTAACAAGTGCCTGAATTTCTACTAAAAGTGCCCTGCTGCCTTCTATGGTGGCGTGAACCACAGAACCATCAGCTAATTGACGTTCGGCTAGCAAAGCGGCGGATGGGTTTGCTACTGCAACCAAACCTTGTTCGGTCATTTCAAAGATACCAGTTTCACCCGTGGCACCAAAACGGTTTTTAACTGCTCTTAACAACTTAAAGCCCCCATAACGGTCGCCTTCTAGCTGTAAAACGGTGTCTACAGTATGCTCTAATACCTTTGGACCCGCTATTGAACCCTCTTTAGTTACGTGGCCCACTAAAATTAGTGCTGTATTGGATGCCTTGGCTGCAGCTGTTAGCAATTGGGTACTATTAGTGATTTGGCTAACCGACCCAAGCGCCGAGCTTATTTCTTCTACTCCTACAGTTTGTATAGAATCTACAATTGCCAAGATGTAGCCACCCTTATGGATAGTGGCAGCAATGTCGTTTGTGGCAGCTGTAGATGCAATATCTATTTGTTCAGCCGCAACTCCCAAACGTTCAGCGCGCATTGCAACCTGGTGGGCTGATTCTTCGCCGCTAACATATAAAACCTTGCCCTGCTTTTGTACAGCTGCAGCAACTTGCAACAAAATGGTGCTTTTACCAATGCCAGGTTCGCCCGCTAGTAACACAACTCCGCCTGGTACAAGCCCACCGCCTAACACCGTGTCTAGGTCGGGCATATTAGTTGGTATTCGTGGCACCGTATCTTGCACTAATACTTGCGCTAGAGGTTTTGGATCTAGTGCACCTTTGTGGCCGCGTAGCGCTGATGCTGTGTCTATTTGTTCTTGTAAAGTATTCCATTCTCCACATGTATTGCAGCGGCCAGTCCACGACCCAAAAGCTGCGCCACAACTATTA
>JAYUWM010000126.1:0-2672 GCA_043753565.1 bacterium | reverse complement strand
ATAGCGACTTTAGCGAGAGAACCCGAATCAGCTCCAGCACTCATGTTCAAAGCACCAGTTAAAGTAGATCCGCTAGCGCTTTCTATCACTGCATTATTAGGTGCTGATATTACAACGGGGCTATCGTCCTCAATATTCACGGTGAGAGTACCTGCTGTTGTTGCTAAACCATCAGAAACATTTACGCCAATTCCAAACGATTTAACGTCTTCTACCCCAGCCGTTGCATGATCAATCGGCCCAGATAAAGTTACCGTATAAGCACCTGTGTTACTAATTGTGGCGGTAATGATGGTTTGAGTGCCAACTTTGCCCAATAAAGTGCCTGTACCGTTACCTGTCCAAACAATGGCTTGGCCGTTAGAAGTCAAGCTTGCAACAGGAGCGCTGAAGGTCACCGTAAATGTCGAACTATCAACATCAGTAATAGCAATTGTACCGCTGGCTACAAGTGAGTTCGTAGTATCACTAGCACCAGTAGCATCCGCATTAGCGCGAAATAAACCCTCCTCTGAAACAATTGCAGTTGCAGTACCTACTACAGGCGCATCATTTACCGCAGTCACTGTGATAGTCTCAGTGGCAGAAGCTGACACCAAACCTTGGTTATCCGTCGCAGTAAAGTTAAGACTAGTCGTACCATTCCAATTAGCTGCTGGCACAAAGTAAAGTGTAAGCGCATTGGCGCTGGCCGTGTAATTAGTGCCAATCACCGCTGCAATGGTTAAAGCCGCATTTGTGTATAGCGTACCGTTTGCTGGCAAGCTGCTCAAATTAAAGCTCGCAATCGTGCCATCTACATCAGTTCCTTCTATTACAACAGCAACAAATGCTACGTCTTCGTTAGCTGTGTTATTGGTGCCAATTGCTACAGGTCCATCGTTGCTACCAGTGATGGTGACGGTGAGGACTTGTGCGGTGCCATCCGCGGTGGTGACGGTGAGGCTGTCAGTGTAGTTCACGCCAGCCACGAATTGGTTCTGTGCGCTGCTCATGCTGTACGTCCATGCGCCTGCGGCATTGATGCTGAAGCTGCCGTAGTTGTTGCTGCCTGCGACGTTGCTTTGTGGCGTGAAGGCGTTGCTGCTGTCAACGTCAGTGGCGGTTAATGTGCCAGTGGCGGTTTGTGCGGCATTGCTTTCGGTGAGGCTGGCGGTGGCAGTACCGGTGATCACGGCGGCATCGTTGGTGCCAGTGATGGTAATACTGATCGTAGCTGGTGCAGAAAGTACCCCATCGTTATCAATAGCGCTATAGGTAAAAGTCACTATACGGTTAGCGCCTAGCGCAAGGCTATTAAAGTCGCTATCTGGATTAAAACTATAAGTACCGTCTGGGTTAAATGTGAGGCTGCCGTTGCCCGCCGCTAGATCGCTTACCAGACTATAACCGCTAATCGTGCCGTCCATGTCGGTGGCCGCAGGCACATTGCTGTTTAAGATGTTGTTTTCAGTGGTGCTATTGCTGCCATTGGTCGCAACTGGTGCGTTGTTGAGGTCAATGGTGAATGGCACACTTACTGTGCCGTCAACACTGGTCGTGCCGTCAGAGACGCTGACCGCTATTGACGGCAAGTCGCCACCCCTGTTGACCAACGCTGCACCTGCGGCGGTTAAGCTAACTTCGCCAGTCACATTGTTGATGGCGTAGTAACCATTCGTATTGCTCAGTGGAGTGATGCTAAAGCTAAGGGTGTCGCCGTCCGCGTTAACAGCAATGGCGGTGGTGATGGCTTGACCTACCGTTGCTGTGTTCTCGGTTAAAGGAGCTATGGCGCTGAAGCTTAATACTAGGGCATCAGGCACAGCTGCAACATTAACAGTGACACTGCTGGCAATAGATGAAGCGCCATCTGTAACCACATAAGGAAAGTTGATTGTGCCATTAAAGTTAGCGTCTGGCGTAAATGTAATTGCGCCTGATGCGCTGATATTAATAGTGCCATTGGGCACAGCAATAATTTGTGCAAAGCCCGGTGTTAGCATAGCGCCATTGACACTTAAAATAGTCGGTATGGTGCCATCAGGATCACTATCGTTAAATAATAAATTAAGCGGAACATTGCTTGCATCTTCATTAATGTTAGCAATATCAAAGGTTGCTACAGGCGAATCTGACGCTGGATTAATGGTAATAGCCACATTGACAGGCGTAGAAACCGCACCGCCATTATCTGTGGCAGTGAATGGAATGTTAACCGTACCGTTAAAATTAAGCGCTGGTTTGAAAATAAGACCAGCCGCTTGCGCAGGTGTTAGCACCGTAGTTGTAACTACGCGTGTTGTGCCGTCAGCCAAATAGAGCACGCCTTGGCTAGATAGTGGCAATGTCGTCACACGATATGAGACGATATTGCCATCTGGGTCGGTGCCTGCTAAGCCAATGGTGATACCTGCATCTTCACTACCTGTGATCATGCTGGCAGTTGCTGTAGGGCGAATATTGCCAGAGCTACCACCGCCTATAGCACCAACACCTAAATTATTAGCGTCATCGTTTAAAAGAAGACTTGCAATAGACCTATCATCAATATTAACATTAAAACTAAAATCGTAATCGAAGCCAAACTGATTGAGAACATCATTAATTCTTAGTAAAGCAACAAAATCAAAACCATATACATTAATCAAGCCGTTGTTGCCAGCAGCTGTTTCTTCTAAAACTTCACTAAT
>JAYUWM010000125.1:0-8258 GCA_043753565.1 bacterium | reverse complement strand
CAGCAAGCACACCGTTGGCCATAGCTTCTTTAATACCTTCTTGAACAGGCTTTATGTATTCGCCGGGTATTACACCACCCTTAATTGCGTTAACAAATTCAAAACCTTCGCCAGATTCGGTTGGTGAAAGCCTAAGCCATACGTCGCCGTATTGACCGCGACCACCAGATTGGCGGATAAATTTGCCCTGTACTTCGACATCAGATTTTTTGATTGTTTCGCGGTATGCAACTTGCGGTGCACCTACGTTTGCTTCAACGCTAAATTCGCGTTTCATGCGGTCAACCAAAATTTCAAGGTGAAGTTCACCCATACCGCTAATAATGGTTTGGCCAGTTTCGTGGTCAACGCGTATACGGAATGTTGGATCTTCTTCGGCTAGGCGCTGCAATGCAATGCCCATTTTTTCTTGGTCGGCTTTGGTTTTTGGTTCGATAGCAATACTTACAGGCGGTTCTGGGAATGTAATGCTTTCAAGTAAAACTGGGTTTGCCTGGTCACACAAAGTGTTACCAGTTGTTGTGCCCTTAAGGCCAACAATTGCAGCGATATCGCCAGCACCTACAGATTCTACGTCTTCGCGGCTGTTAGCGTGCATACGTACAATACGGCCAACGCGTTCTTTTTCGCCTGTTGTGCTGTTGTATACGTAGCTACCTGCTGCTAACGTACCACTATATACCCTAAAGAAACAAAGCTTACCCACAAATGGGTCGGTTGCAATTTTAAACGCCAAACCACTAAATGGTTCATTTTCGTCTGCTAAACGTGATATTTCTTCGCCTGTTTTTGGGTTTGTACCCTTTTGTGGCGGAATGTCCATTGGGCTAGGAAGGTACATGCTAACTGCATCCAAAAGCATTTGCACGCCTTTGTTTTTTAATGCACTACCACACATGATAGGGTGAAGTTGTACGGCAATAACACCCTTACGGATGCAGGCTTTGATTTCTTCTTCTGAAAGTTCTTCACCTTCTAGGTGCTTCATCATAGCGTCGTCATCGGCTTCAACAATCTTGTCGATCATTTTAGCGCGGTATTCTTTTGCTTTGTCAGCGTATTCGGCTGGGATTTCTACAGTATCAAATTCGGTGCCGTCATCTGTTTTGTAAATATAAGCAACCATTTTAACAAGGTCGATAATACCGTTAAAGCCACCTTCGATACCGATAGGTAGTTGAATAGCAACGCCGTTTTTAGTTAGGCGATGTTCGATACGGTCTAGATCGATGTAAAAATCTGCACCGGTTCGGTCTAGTTTGTTAATGAAACAAATACGTGGCACGCGGTATTTATCTGCCTGGCGCCAAACAGTTTCTGTTTGGGCTTCAACGCCAGCTACACCGTCAAACACAGTTACACCACCGTCAAGTACACGCAGTGATCGCTCAACTTCTACAGTAAAGTCTACGTGACCCGGAGTATCAATGATGTTAAAACGGTAGTCTGTGCCATTAAAAGGCCAAATAGCCGTTGTTGCGGCGCTGGTAATGGTAATACCACGTTCTTGTTCTTGTTCCATCCAGTCCATAACAGCTTCGCCGTCATGTACTTCGCCGATTTTGTGCGTTTTACCTGTGTAATACAAAATACGTTCGGTAGTTGTTGTTTTGCCCGCGTCAATATGCGCAATAATACCAATATTGCGTACTTTATCTAGCGATACTTTCTTTCCTGCTGCCATTATGTTATTTCCTAGTTATTAGTTAGTAGTTAAGAGTCTCAAAACTGGCTATTATGTTGTTAAGTATAGTATGCTTGGGAATGGTCCTTTGTCTCCCAACCAAGAATCTGAGCCACTGCATTCACCCAGTATTGCTCCTAATCCAGGAGGACCCAACACAAATGCTAGCTTGTTAGCTACCCTTTGCCTGTTGTCTAGTATTGAGAAACTATCTGGAGCATGTTCTGATATTACGGGATGGACATCACCATGATGTAATATTCGGTCTATCAACATACTAGTAAACGCAATAGCCTCGGCTGTCGGATGATTGAATATCGATCTGTCCACAGGATTATCTAATCCTAAAAATTCAGCATTAAATACATCACATATCTGATGATGTGGAAGGTATACGTGTTGTGCAAACGTTACCACTTATATTATCCTATCTTGCGAAGTGCGCAAAGGCGCGGTTAGATTCTGCCATTTTATGTACGTCTTCCTTCTTTTTGAAGGCTGTACCAGTTTGGTTGTAGGCATCTGCAAGCTCTACAGCTATGCGGTCAGCCATACCCATACCTTTTTTGCTACGGGCTGCTTGCACGAACCACATAACTGTAAGGTGTTTTTGGCGTTGACCCTTACATTCAAAAGGAATCTGATAGTTAGCACCACCTACGCGGCGTGAACGAGTTTCCATGTAAGGAGTAATGTTTTTGATAGCTTTTTCGAATACTTCAAGAGCGTTGTCGCTTTTAACTTTAGTAGCAGCTTTTTCCATACCTTCATAAACAAGGCGTTCAGCTAGTTGCTTTTTGCCGTCTTGCATAACACGGTTAATGATACGCTGTACCATTTCGTTGTCGTACTTGCGGTCTGGTAGTTTTGGCCTTACTAAGGCTTTATTAGTTTTACGTGGCATATTATTTACTATCCTTCTTAGCACCGTATTTACTACGGCCCTGTTTACGGTTAGCAACACCCTGAAGGTCTAGTGCACCACGAACAATGTGGTAGCGCACACCAGGAAGGTCGGGCACGCGGCCACCTTTGATCATAACAACAGCGTGTTCTTGTAGGTTATGACCTTCACCCCCAATATATGCCCATACTTCGTAACCGTTGGTTAGGCGCACGCGTGCAACCTTACGTAGGGCCGAGTTAGGCTTTTTAGGTGTTTTGGTTGTTACCTTAACACATACGCCGCGCTTAAACGGCGCGTTTTTTTCGTATGTCTTAGTTTTAAGGTTGTTTACCACGCGCTGCAGTGCAGGAGACTTGCTCTTGACCTTGGCAGTTTTACGCGGCTTGCGAATTAACTGATTGATTGTTGGCATGAATTTCCAATACTAATAGATTGATATAAATGAGTGGTAGGTGTTGTGTAAGACGACAGCACTCGTTTCTTACACAACTAGAACCTTATTTACTGTTTAGTATAACAGCTTTAGACTGGCAACGCAACTTCTTCGTTGTAGTGCTGGTTTGCAGCAAGCTCGGCAGCTTCAGCCTCGGCCTTAAGCGTGTCGCGGCCACCTGTACCAACAGGTATACGGCGACCTAGGATAACGTTTTCTTTAAGGCCATACAAATAATCAACCTTTCCGCTAGTTGCAGCAGCAATAAGTACACGTGTTGTGTCTTGGAAACTTGCAGCACTTAGGAATGAATCAGTTGAAAGGCTGGCTTTAGTAATACCAAGCAATAACTGTTCGTACTGAACCAAAGATTTTTTGCCCTTGGCTAGTGCTTCGTTGGCTAGTAATACTGATTGCTTGCTTACAATATCACCAGTTACGTATTCGCTGTCGCCTGCGTCTTCGATCATTACACGGCTAAACATTTGATGCACAATGATTTCAAGGTGCTTATCGGCAATGTTTTGACCCTGTGCAGCAAAGATACGCAAGATTTCGTTCATTATATAGCGTTGGGTAGTTTCTACACCTGCAAGACGCATAAGTTCATGTAGATTAATACTACCGTTGCTTAGGCGTTGGCCACTAATAACTTCGTCGCCGTCTTTAACGCTAAGTTGCTTAAAGCCTGGAATTTCGTAGCGCACAACACTTTGCTTAGCTGGGGTAATAATAACATTATTACCTGCAACTTCAGCCTTGCCTGCCATTGGCGTAACAAGTGGTCGTTTGCCATCTGCTGCGTCGGCAATAACATCGCCAATAGCAACGTCAGTGCCAGACTTAATTTTAGCAACGCGGCCATCAAGTGGTAGTTCAAGCTTTTCTTTATCTTTAGCAGTAATTTGTACTACGTAGTGATCGCCTTCTTCCCAAACATTTGTGCTACCACTAATGTCTGCAAGATAAGCTTGACCTTTAGGTGTGCGTACTTCGAACAACTCTTCTACACGCGGCAAGCCGGTTGTAATGTCTTCGCCGGCTACACCACCACTGTGGAAAGTCTTTAGAGTTAGCTGTGTACCAGGCTCGCCGATACTTTGAGCAGCAATAACGCCGACTGGGTGGTAGCTACTAACAAGTTGGCCAGTAGCAGGGTCAACACCGTAACTTTGGCGTGGAATACCACGCACAGACTGCACGCTAAGCACGCTTTTGATGCGAACGTTATCAATAGTTTCGTCTGCGTCTATAGCAGCTGCTTTATCTACAGTAATTAGCTCGCCTGTTTTAGCATGACCCTTAAGAGCTTTAGCCAAGAAACGGCCACGAAGGCGGCTGCCGTAGCTAACACCAATTTCGGCGGCATCAGAACGGCGCATTTCGAACCCTGGATCAATTGAATCTTCGTCAGTTGTAAACACATCTTGTGCAACATCAACTAGACGGCGTGTTAGGTAACCGCTGTCGGCAGTTTTAAGTGCCGTGTCAATCATACCCTTACGTGCACCACGTGTAGCGGTAAAGTATTCAAGAGGAGTTAAACCGTACTTATAGTTGCTACGGATAGGTAGTTCGATAGCACGGCCAGTTGCATCGGTTGTAACACCAAGCATACCAACGGCTGTCTTAACCTGACCAATGTTACCACGAGCACCAGATATAACGGCGATAGACATTGAACTATCTTCGGTAATAAACTGATCGGCTAGTGTTTTTTGTACAGTCGCATCTGTTGTCATCCAGTTTTCTACTGTTAGACGGTAGCGTTCTTCGTCGGTTATAAAACCTTGGTCAAACTGTTCACTAATGTTTGCGGATTTAACTTCAGCGGCATCCATAATGGCATCAAGGCCAACGATGTCACTAAAGTCGTCCATACCCATACTTAGGCCGCTGCGGGTAGCAAATTCAAAACCTAGGTCTTTAAGGTAATCGGCAATCTCGGCTGTGCGGCTTTGGCCATACATCTCGTATACTAGCGCCATAACTCCTTGTAGTTTTTTCTTGCTCATTGGTTCGTTTTGGTAAGGGAAATCTTCTGGGAAAATTTCGTTAAACAATACACGGCCCAATGTTGTAGCACGGCGCTCGCCGCGGTAACTAATAGTAATTGGGTGCTGCAAGCTAATTGCATCTTGGTCACGAGCCATAATAGCCTCTGCAACGCTGCTCATAGCTTTTGGTTTTTGGTCACTAAGACCTGGGCGGTTATATGTAAGGTAAAAACAGCCAAGCACAATATCTTGTTCGATGTTCAAAATTGGCGAGCCATCTGCTGGTTTAAGCAAGTTTTTATCTGCTGCCATAATGTCGCGTGCTTCTGCCTGCGCAGCTGCGCTAAGCGGCAAGTGAACAGCCATTTGGTCACCATCGAAGTCGGCGTTAAAGCCCTTACATACCAACGGGTGTAGCTGAATAGCTTTACCTTCGATAAGTACTGGCATAAATGCTTGGATACTTAAACGGTGTAGTGACGGCGCACGGTTTAGTAACACATACTTGCCCCTAATTACTTCGTCAACTGCGTCCCAAACAGCAGTTTCACCAAGCTCGATCATACGAGTAGCGCTGCGGATGTTGTGTGCAAATTCTTTATCTATAAGCCAACCAATAACAAACGGTTTGAACAATTCAAGCGCCATCATTTTTGGTAGACCACATTGGTTAATCTTAAGTTCTGGGCCGGCAACAATAACTGAACGACCACTATAGTCAACGCGCTTACCCAAAAGGTTTTGCCTAAAGCGGCCCTGTTTACCTTTAAGCATGTCGCTAAGGCTTTTTAGGCGGCGGCGTTGGCCAGTAGCAGCAACAGCACGTCCACTGCGGGCACTGTTGTTGTCTATTAAGGCATCGACGGCTTCTTGCAACATACGTTGTTCGTTGCGCCTAATAACCTCAGGGGCATTAAGTTCGATAAGCTTTTTAAGACGGTTGTTACGGTTAATAACACGTCGGTAAAGGTCGTTTAGGTCGCTGGTTGCAAAACGGCCACCAGTTAGCTGTACCATCGGGCGAAGGTCCGGAGGAATAACTGGAAGAATACTAAGACACATACTGTTTGGCTTGATGCCAGCGCGCTGCATACCTTCAAGCAAACGAAGTCGCTTCATAAGCTTCTTCTTGCGTTGGCCTTTAGCTTCTTCTGTCTCAATACGCAAATCTTCGATAAGCTGATCTAGGTCTACTAGGTCTAGCAGGTTTTTAAGTGCTGCACCGCCCATGCCCACTTTTACAAGTGCGCGAAGTTCGGTAGGCATTGCCCTAAAATCTGTTTCGTTTATTAGTCCTTGAGCAACTAGGCTGTCGAATTCTACTTTAAGAATTTCGTAGTCTTTTGCTAGTTCGTCAAGTTCTTTAGTTTGCATTGCTGCAAGTTCTTTGACATTAGAACCCTCTAGCTTAGCTTCTGATTCGTAACGGGCTTTTACTGTTTCGTTACCAGCGTTAAATTCTGCTTCTTTATCGGCACGCAACTTGTCGCGGGCTTCAACATCTACAGTAATAACTACGTAGCTAGCAAAATATGCAATACGCTCTAGGTTTTTGACAGTCATGCCTAGCAAAAGGCCGATTGCACTTGGAGTACCGCGCAGGAACCAAATGTGTGCAACTGGTGTTGCAAGTGTAATGTGGCCCATACGTTCGCGGCGAACGATGCTTTTTGTAACTAATTCACCATTTTTATCTACAGCTGCTTCGCGGCTGCGTACACCTTTGTATTTTGCATCGTGTGGATTGATGTCTTTAACTGGCCCGAAAATACGCTCACAAAACAAACCGTCGCGTTCTGGTTTTTGTGTACGATAGTTAATTGTCTCTGGCTTGGTTACTTCCCCGTGACTCCAATCTTGGATGTCTTGTGGGCTAGCAACTGCAAGTCGCACTGCGTCAAAGTCAGAAATATTCATGCCGGTGTTGTATTTACGCATTATTTATCTCCTCCTTGGTCTTCTTGGTCGGTAGCATAATCGTGCTCCTCGTGTGATACATCAAAATCACTTAATTCTATACCAACTGTTACTGGCTCATCGTTTTCGTCTAGTGTAATAACCTCAAACTCATCAAGTACAGCTGCATCTTCGGTAACATCAATGTCGTTAATGCTATCTTTTGGTACTTCTATTTCTATTGTGTGGGCTGATTCTTCTTTAATGTTGCTAGCTAATACTTCTTCAGCATCAAGTATTACACCCTTACTGTTTTCGATAAGGTCGACTTTAAGGCCAAGACCTTGAAGTTCTTTAACTAACACATTAAAGCTTTCTGGAACCTTAGGCCCGATAATATCAGTACCCTTAATGATAGATTCATAAGCTTTGCTACGTCCGTAAACATCGTCTGACTTAATAGTAAGCATTTCTTGTAGCATGTTGCTTGCGCCGTAAGCTTCAAGTGCCCATACTTCCATCTCGCCAAAGCGTTGACCACCGTTTTGAGCCTTACCACCAAGCGGCTGCTGGGTAACCATAGTGTACGGCCCAGTACTGCGGGCGTGGATCTTATCGGTAATCATGTGGTTTAGCTTGATCATGTACATACAACCAACTGTTGTACGTTCTTTGAATGCTTCACCGGTGCGGCCATCAAATAGCTGCTGTTTACCGTCGTCTGGTAAACCAGCCTCGGTTAATAGTTCACGGATTTTAGGGATAGGTACGCCGTTAAAGCTTGGGCTGGCAACATTAATGCCTAGTGCTTTTGCGGCCATACCAAGGTGAGTCTCGAACAACTGTCCGACGTTCATACGGCTTGGTACACCAAGTGGGTTAAGTACAATATCTACAGGCATACCGTCGGCAGTAAATGGCATATCTTCTTGTGGTAATACTCGGGCAATAACACCCTTGTTACCGTGACGGCCACCTAATTTATCACCAACGCTAATTTTACGCATTTGGGCAACAAATACCTGAATTTGCATTAACACACCAGCTTTAAGCTCGTGGCCGTTGGCTCGGCTAAATACCTTAACACCAACAACTTTACCGTGCTTACCGTTGCTCATGCGTTGGCTTGTATCGCGGACTTCTTTAGCCTTTTCACCAAAGATAGCTCGTAGTAGGCGTTCTTCGCTTGATAGTTCTTGTTCGCCCTTAGGAGTAATTTTACCTACCAAGATGTCGCCTGGGTGTACTTCGGCACCAATACGTACAATGCCATCTTCGTCAAGGTGGCGAAGAGCTTCTTCTGAAACGTTAGGGATGTCGCTTGTGACAATTTCAGGTCCA
>JAYUWM010000124.1:0-2693 GCA_043753565.1 bacterium | reverse complement strand
GGCCTAAGCACTGCTGGCATAGTTACCAACACAGCCGGTGGCTTACTAGGTAGTACTACATCAGTATCTGCAGTACTAGGTGGCACAGGCCAAACAGTTTATGCTGTTGGCGACTTGCTAGCTGCTAACACAACTACTACTCTGTCTAAGGTAGCTGCTGTCGCCACTGGTTCTTGTTTAATCTCTCAAGGTATTAACACCCTACCTGTTTGGGGTAGTTGTGGCGCAGGTGCAACATTGCAAGCCGCTTATAACACTGATGTGGACGCCTCTGATGTCATAATAGCCCTAACAACTGCGGACGACTCGCTCATATTTAGAAACCCAGCAGCCTCTGGTACAGATAGCGGTTATGTTCTTACGTTAGACCAACTGGCTACTGGCGCAGTAGGTGGCCTTAGTATACAAAGTGCCGGAACTGGTAATCTACTGCTAATAACAGACACAACAGCAACAGCTAGAGATGTCTTAACAGTAGCTAACGGTGGAGCGACTACACTGCGCAACCAAACAAACTCTACAGCAGCGCTACAAGTTCAATCGGCAGCAGCAGGCACAGATGTATTTACAGTAGACAGTACTAATTCTAAGACGATAGTACGCGGTATCTTGAGTGATGCTAGCGTAAGTGGTACAAACCTTGCAACAGGTACTTGCTCGGGCACTAACTGGGCCGGTACCGGCCCGTGGACTCACACTACGGGAAGTGTTATAGCACTTACTTGTACTTTACCTGCGACGGTTACAATTGGTGAAACTTATCTAGTAACATATACGATTGCTAGTAATACAACTAGCACCAATACGTTGACCGCGAACCTAGGTGGTGTAAGCGCTCCCCCGCAAGGTGCAAACGCAGTACATACAGCTATCATCACAGCTACTAGCACGGCTGGAATCACATTTACTCCTACCACAAGCTTTAATGGTAGTGTTAATACTATAGTTGTTAACCTAGTGACTACCGCAAACGCTACACTTTCTGTTCGAAATAGTGCAGGTGCAGACAGCTTGGAAGTTCGGGGTAGCGGTACAGTTACTAACGCATTTGTAGGTTTAAATACCGGTCGAGTAAACACAACGGGCGCTTCAAATGCTGCACTTGGATCCTCGGCATTTGTGTCTAACACAACTGGCTCGTTCAACACTGTACTTGGTGCCACGGCTCTTCAAAATAACACTAGCGGTTCACAAAACACGGCATTAGGCTTCGGTACCCTACAAAAGAACACTACAGGCAGCACAAACATAGCTATCGGCTACCAGACACTTCAAAACAACACAACGGGTATCAGTAATATTGCAATTGGCTCGACTGCGTTACAATCAAACACTACCTCGAACGACTCAATTGCCATCGGTAACAGTGCACTTTTATCAAGTGTCAGCGGTTCTGGTAATGTGGGTATAGGTGTCGCGGCTCTGCAGTCATCAGTTACCGCTGCGGACAACACTGGGGTTGGCTATAATAGTTTAAGCGCTAGCACAGGTGGACGTAATACGGCCATTGGTTCAAGCTCTGGTGCCTACAATACGTCGGGTATTAACAACACATACCTAGGTTCTAACGCAGGTTTTGGTGACGGTAGTTTCTTTACGCAGAACGGAATATCTAATTCTGTTGCAATTGGCTGGCAGTCGGTTGTCCAGGCATCTAACACTCTAGTTCTTGGGGGCCAAGGGACCAATGCTGTCAATGTAGGTATAGGTACTACTATGCCTACCAATACACTTAGTGTTTCGCCTATACAGTACAGTACTGGCACAGCCTCTATTACTGCAGCTGGTACTACAGTAACAGGATCAGGCACTACGTTTACCTCTGCGATGGTTGGCAGCGAGATTATTATAGATGGTGGCTCACAGAGTGTTGCGCCGTACAAAGGAACAATCACTGCCTTTACAAACGCAACTACTGTTACGGTTAGCCCTTCGGCTGCAACAACTATAAGCGCTAAGCCATATCGTATTCACTATGTCGGTCTACAAGTTAAGAACAACGGAGACACTCAGCTTGGTGGAAACTTACTCGCCAACACAGTTTCAGCAAGTACTACCGGTACAACCGAAGCTATAGCACGTACCAACGTAACGACAGTTACTTTAACTGCCGCTGGTGCCTTTGCCAACAACGACGTTATCTTTATTAATAACGCAGGTCAAGATTACTACACACGTATTACTGCAGGTGGCGGTACAGTAACACTGACCGTGAGTCCAGCAGTTAGCTACGACGTATCCGCAGCGGTAACCAAGTTCATAACCCAAAACATTGGCGCCACAGCAACCGACTATACAACCCAGGCAAACAGATTCTTCCAGGGCTACTTCTTAGGCGGAGTTGTGGCTGGTGCGGGTAGTACAACGCTTAGTGACGGTAGTCTTAGTAGCACAGTAGCCTTAAACGTAAGTAGCGGTACTGCTACTAACCTTATACTTAACGCTGGTACTACTGGCCTTGTACAGCTAGGTACTATTAGTACTGGAAACATAGAACTTGGTGGTGGCTCAGCATCTACCGGCTGTACGCTTACAAACAGCACCGGGGCATTTGATTGTACTGCTGGTGGAACCTACAGCACACTTACAGCAACTGGCCTAAGCACTGCTGGCATAGTTACCAACACAGCCGGTGGCTTACTAGGTAGTACTACATCAGTATCTGCAGTACTAGGTGGCACAGGCCAAACAGT
>JAYUWM010000123.1:0-8271 GCA_043753565.1 bacterium | reverse complement strand
TGCTGCCTTTTACGTAGCTCAAGCGCAAAAACTGCTGTTCTTCGTCTATAGCCACCGCCCTGGGTATGTCTAAAGTAATTTTAGATTCTAGCAGTTTGTAAATTAAATATTCTTTATTTAAAAGCTTAAAATTATCAGGCGTTTTAGGAAACTTATATACATACTTTTCGTCTACTACGGCAATAAAGTTCATTTGCCCTTTATCTATCCATTGCACATTACTGTGCGGATATTTTTGATCTATATACTGCTCAGCTTGGTGTATGTTCATGCTTTTTGGCTCTCGCTTCTATCAACAAGTCTGTGTGTGGTGCTGGTACGGTTCTCATAAAGTCAGCATACAATCTTTCTTCGTATGTACTTATGGTGTCAATTTTAAAACCCGAGGCGACTATATAGTTTCCTATGGATTCTTCAGAGTGAAAGAATCTATTGATCAGCGGCGTACTAGTGTCGCCGGCGTGATGATAGTATGAATATCCTGTGTCTTGGTCATACTTTACTGCGTTAATTGCATCTTTGGTTTCTGCAGAACGCACAACTACATACAATATTTTGCCTGCCCTAAGCACTCTATGTAATTCTTTGAGTGTGGTTGCTAGCTTTTCTTTTGTTAGGTAATGCAAAACTAATCGGGCATAAATAAAATCGAAAGATTCATCCTCATATGGTAGCTTTTCTGAAACATCCTCTAGTTTAAGCTCTATTTGTTCTGCATATCCTTGTTCTAGAATGTATTTTTTAGCATCATTCAAGCCGCGCTCATCTATCGTCGTTGCAATAATGTGGCGTTCTGGTAACTCTTTTGCCATACGAATTTCTGCTACTCCAGCAGTAGACACGCCTATGCTTAAAATATCTATATCTTGTGGCTGCATTAGCTCAATGCCATTATCTTCACTTACAGATAGGCTCACAGTTCGCCCCAGTTTTTGCCCACCGATACATCTACGCGTAGGTTTACGCCAAGCTGCGGGTAAATGTTTTCCATGGTGTCTTTTAGTAGTTTGCCCACACGGTCTGCATCGGCCTCTTTGCATTCAACTAATATACTGTCGTGTATTTGTAGCAGCTGCGATGCGCCCTTTGGAAGCAGCGGGTTAACTGCCGTCATGGCCATTTTGGTAAGGTCGGCCGCCGTACCCTGTATAGGCATGTTTATTGCTGCCCTAAAGGCACCCTCGCGCACCATGTAGGCTGGCGATTTTGCATCTGGCGTTGGGCGCCTGCGGCCCAGCAGTGTTTCTACATAGCCACGCTTGTCGGCTTGTTCCCTAAACTTAGTTATCATTTCTTTTAGCTTAGGGCGCACATCAAAATACTTTTCTATAAAGTCTTTGGCTTCAGCCATGCTAATTCCAGTGCCGCTAGCAAGCCCAAACGTGCCCTGCCCATACAAAATGCCAAAGTTTACTGCCTTGGCGGCGTAGCGCATATCTTTAGTTACATCTGATGCGTCTATGCCGTGTATTAGGGCTGCTGTTTCGGTGTGAATATCGCGGTCGTTGTTAAATGCCGTAATCATGCCTTGGTCACCGCTCATAGCAGCAGCAATACGTAGTTCGAACTGACTGTAGTCGGCACTTACAAACACGTTACCTGGTTCGGCTATAAAGCCTTTGCGAATTTCGCGCCCTAGTTGTGTACGTACGGGGATGTTTTGCAGGTTAGGATCAATGCTACTTAAGCGCCCGGTTGCAGCAATGGTTAGGTTAAACGTTGTATGTACGCGGTCGCCACTATCTGCCAGTTTTGGCAACGTATCTACATAGGTGCTTTTTAGTTTGGTATATTCGCGGTAATTTTGTATGCATTCAATAATTGGATGCGCCGCTTTTAGCTTATCTAACACATCTACGGCGGTGCTGTAATGCCCTGCCTTACCCTTTTTAGTAACATTGGTGGGCAGCCCTAATTTAACAAAAAGTATTTCGCTTAGTTGGCTTGGGCTACTAATATTAAATTCCTGGTTGGCATGCCCGTAAATAGTTTGTTCAATGTCACTAATTCGGCCTTCTAGGTCGGTGCTAAATTTGGCAAAAAAGGCTGGGTCAATTTTAATACCGGCACGCTCCATTTGTGCCAATACTGGTATAACTGGCCAGTCAACGGTGTCAGCAAGTTTAATAAGGCTTGTTACTTCACTCATTTGCTCGCCCTGCACATTGGCTAACGCAAAGATTACAGATGCGACTTCGCTGGCACGTTCTAATAATTGGTCATCGTCTAAATCCTCTAGGTTGCCGTCAAAGCCCAAATCACGGTTAGCAATATCTGTTAGAGTTTGTTCGCGCGCTAGACTATTTACAATAAATGATCCCACCAATGTGTCGTGTGCCACGCGCGGCAATGGCAGGCCAAGTTCTAGCAGTACTTTGAAGCTGTTCTTAATATCATGGCCCGTAACTGCAGTTGGCAGAGTAATATCACCGGGTTTAAGCGTAACCTTGCGCAAATCTATGGCGTAGGTAGTTTCGCTGTCGCCTATAATTAACACCTTGGGATCGTCACCATTTTTGCCTGCGGCCCTAGCGTGCATAACTACGTCGCCGCTAACAGAAACCTTTGCTAGTTCTGCCTTGGATGTAACGTGTACTAGCGGTTTTTGCTGTAATTCAACTAAGCCACCGCTTAGTAAACTCCCCTGTATTTCAGTTGTTGGTGTAGCCGCCTCATGGTTTTGCATACCGGTTGGTAGGTTGCGCAGTAAGCTCCTAAATTCAAGGCGCGTCAAAATTTCTTTTAAGCGTGCAGTGTCTAATTTGTTTACATCCATTTCTGCTAGATCTAGTGGGATTGGTGCATCGTCGTACAACCTAGCAACTTCCCGGCTCATATAGGCAGAATCTTTACCGGCAATTAGCTTTTTAGCCAAACTATCTTTAACTAAACTGACGTTTTCGTAAATTCCATCTAATGTTTTAAATTGTTTCAGCAAATCTACAGCGCCCTTTTCACCGATACCCGGCACACCTGGTATATTATCTGACCCATCGCCCTTTATGCTTTTTAGGTCCAAAAATTGATCAATTTCAATACCGTATTTTTCCTCGAAAGCTTCTACGTCAAAACGATCAATGTTAGTCAGGCCTTTTTTAAGGGCGTACATGTGTGTAAGCGGGCCAACGCACTGCAGCATGTCTAGGTCGCTGCTAATTAGCATTGTTTCTATACCCTGCGCCGCTGCAAGTTTAGATAGCCCGCACATAATATCGTCGGCTTCGTAGTCATCAAGCTCATACAAAGGCCAATTAAAAGCTTCTAAAACCTCATGTAAAATAGGAATCTGTGCATAAAAGTCAGGTGGTGCTGGTTTACGGCCCGCTTTGTAGTCTGGGTAAATAGCCAGGCGCTTGCGGATATTAGTTTTGGGCTTGTCCCACGCTACACAAACGTAATCGGGCTGCAGGCGCTTAATAAGTTCTAGTGCCATGGCTGCAAAGCCGTATACGCCACCAGTTGGGGTACCATCTTTGGTACTTAAGTTGGGCATGGCGTAGTAGCCACGGTAAAAAACTGACTTACCGTCTATAATTGCTAACTTCTTACGCACCTCTGTCATAATTACAGTATACACTTGCGTGGTTACAAATAAACCTGTTAATTACTGTGCTTCTAGCCTTGGTGCTGCATGTTTGTAGCAGTTGGGCGCATATGCCATGCCGTATACATTCCCATACCAACACCAGCTGCCTCGGCCACATATGGGAAGACTGAACCCAAAACTATTGATGCAGCCAACACACAAGACACATCCCTGTCTATCCTATTGTGCCTTTTAGAATCGGCAGTAAGCAAGCTGTCTGACTGCAAAGTATTAGAAAGTAAATATGCAGATTGATTACCGGCCGCTATAACAGCCGCACCAAAAATTTCTGGCACATTTTCGCGCATATCTTTTATTTGTAGGGGCGCATCTACTAAATCTACACCAGATTTATAGGCAGCATATATACCAAAACTAGATATAGCTGTGTAACTTGCGCGTCTAAAAACACCAAACCACTTTTTGTCTTGGCTATTTGTGTAGGCTGTATACGCCCTGGTGCCGTTAATAAAAGTGTCAGATAAATCGTGCGAGCCTTCGGCCTTAAATGCAGCTAAGCCGGTATGTTTGGCCATTCCGAAACTAAAACTAAATAATGCAGCGTTTATAGCAGCAATACCCAGCAGCCTATGGGCATCGCTTTTACTTACGGCTTCGTTTTTATTTGTGTGTTCGTGATTATGCGACATGTAAATGCTAGCATACAGCAAACTACCCTATGTAAACAAAAGCGTTAAACACTACAGTCTAAAAAATAGACTAAATCTCGGCTAAATGACGAAGTGCAGCACCATACACTATGGGTATGCTCGCTAGAGCCCTAAGGTTGTCCGACCAAACGTCATATTGTTCACTTTCATAAGTACCCAACTGGTCTTTAACTTGGTCGCCTGTTCTAGTTCTTGCGTGAAACAATATTCCCCATTCAGTTATATCAAACTGAATTAAGGGGACAGAAAAAGGCATTTCATCCCTGTCATTGCGTACCTTAAACGTCACACCGTTCATATCGCTAACTAGTATGCGTGCACCTGTAAGTTCAAGCTCTTCACCGTCTATGGACTGTATTGTTAGCCCCGAGTTCATATCGCTAAAAACTGGCACCCGCAGTACACTCAAGTTATTAGTAGCTCTGTCGTAGATGCTAATAATATGATCACCAAGCGCCGATTCATACGGCGGCGTGTGCTCTATTTTCATTTTTTCAGGAACATGCGCACCATCAGTTAGCCCAAGTTCTGATGCCTGTACGATCGTGCTAAGTTCTTGTGCGATAGGATGCTCAAATTCAGCTAAGAACATAGTCAGAAACTCCGTTATTCATTAAAGAATATACCCCAGTGCCTAAAAACTCAAACTATATAGTTTGTAAATCTATAAGATAAGCAAAAGCGTGTACAATAAAAGATAATATGGGTGGACCAAAAACAGATATAGTCGAAAGCTACCGGCTTAGCACAAAAGACACATTGGTTCAGTACCATAGCACGCTAGATGGTTTAAGCACCCAAGAAGCTACATCCCGCCAAGATAACTTTGGGCTAAACAAACTAATTTCAGTAAAGAAAGATCCGCTGTACTACCGTTTTTTGCGGCAGTTTAAAGATTTAATGCTTATATTGTTAAGCCTATCTGCGGTTTTTAGTTTTGCAATTGGCGACAGCCGCACAGGCATAATTTTGGCCGCAATCGTAATAATTAATGCCGTTATAGGTTTTAGCCAAGAATTTAAGGCCGAGAAAGTCATGGCCAGCCTAGAAAAGTTAGTGGTTCCACTAGCCAAAGTAAAACGTGGCGGTAAATTATCAGAACTACCCAGTGCACAACTAGTACCCGGCGATATTATATATATAGAAGAAGGCGATAGTATCCCTGCCGACGCGCGTGTAATTGAAGAAACCGAGCTAAGCACTAATGATTTTGCACTAACCGGCGAAAGCAACCCAAGCCGCAAGTTCCAGCACGAAATTGAAGGTACTGTGCAGTTAGCGGAGCGCCATAACTTAGTATTTATGGGCACTACTGTGGCTACAGGCGATGCAACCTGCCTTGTTATTGCAACCGGGGGCCAAACCGAACTTGGACGCATTGCTAGCCTTAGCAGTGGTACAAAAACTGACCCAAGCCCACTGCAAAAAGAAATGACCAGCCTAGCCACAACAATTACAAAATACACAATTGCACTTAGTATTATTTTAGCGGCATATGCCTGGCAGGCAGACTTTGGCGTAAAGGCGGCATTTATTTTTGCTATAGGTATTGCCAGCGCTATGATTCCGCAGGGTTTACCTGCCGAGGTAAATACAGCCCTGGCAAGCGCCGCCAGCCGTCTTGCTAAAGACCGAGCCTTAGTTAAAAAGCTAAGTGCTGTCGAAACCCTTGGCGCAACCAGCGTTATATTAACTGATAAAACTGGCACCCTGACCAAAAATGAAATGACCGTGCAGCACGTACTAACAGGTGGCCAAATATATAACGTAACCGGCACGGGCTACGAAGCAATAGGTAGTGTTGTTACTAATAAGGGTGCGCCGCTGCAACCAGATACACTTAAACAACTGCGTGATTTTTTTATAATTGGTGCTTTTGCAAGCAATGCCCGTATACACGAACCCGATGACACCCACGCCAGCTGGTACTGCCTAGGCGACCCAACCGAAGGCGCGTTAATTACACTAGCAACTAAAGCCGGGCTACAGCATGACCAACTAGAAAACAAACACAAAGAATTACGTGAACACCCCTTTGATAGCGCCCGCAAACGTATGAGTAGCCTGAGGTTATATGACGGTAAACTTATGGCATTTATGAAGGGCGCGCCCGAAGCCGTGCTAGAAGTGTGTACACACATTTGGGACGGCAAAACAGTGCGCAAATTAACTGTGCACGACATCCAAGATATACACGCGCGCAACGACCTGTGGGCCAGTGGTGCAATGCGTAATTTGGCTTTTGCTACCCGCGTTTTTGATAAGCAAATGGATGTCGAAGATTTAGACCTAAAAACAGTCGAACAAAAAATGGTATTTATGGGCATGGTTAGCATGATTGACCCCCCGCGCGAGGATGTGCCAGAAGCTATGCAAATTGCCCGTGTGGCGCATATCCCGGTAAGTATTATTACGGGCGACAATGCACTAACGGCCCGCGCTATAGCCGTAAGTGCCGGCCTAGCAGCAAACCCGAACGACCTTACATTAATTGAAGGTTCGTCGCTAGCCAGCATGAGCGACCACGATATATTAGCGCTTGTTACCCGTGGACAAGCAATCTTTAGCCGAGTAGCCCCCGAAGATAAACTGCGTATCGTAGAACTAACCAAACGTGCTGGCTATGTAGTTGCAGTCACTGGCGATGGCATTAACGATGCCCCTGCCCTAAAACGTGCAGATATTGGTGTGGCTATGGGTAAAACCGGCACAGACGTTGCTAAGCAGTCTGCCGAGATTGTTTTACTTGATGATAGTTTTCGTACGCTTGTTAATGCCATACAATCTGGCCGTGTTATTTTTATGAATATACGCAAAACAGTACTGGCGTGTATAACAAGTAACTTCGGCGAACTTACGGTTGTTTTGCTTGGTTTGCTTGCTGCCAGCTTATTTGGCATACCGGCTGCCATAACCGTTATTCAAATACTGGCCATAGATTTAATAGCCGAGCTATTCCCGCTAGCAGCGCTAGGTTTTGACCCAGCTATTAAAGATATTATGGTGCAAAAACCACGTAACCTTAAAAACCATATACTAAATAAAAAAGGCCTTGCTGATGTTGCCCTAACTGGCTTGCTAATGGGGTGTCTAGCCTTTATAAACTACCTATTGTATTACAAACGTATTGGCATTAGCCCCACACTAGATACCGCCCAAACGACTGCTTATGCGGCTGCCACTACCCTAACCTATATAACCGTTGTACTGTGCCAATTTGGCAACATATTATCACGGCGCACTAGCGGCAATGATAAGTTTTTAAGCCGCTACTTGTTTAGTAACAAAGTACTTTTAGGTGCGTTTGGCTTGTCGCTTACATTAATAATGCTACTAATTTATTTGCCGCTATTACAGCCGTACTTTAATACGGCCGCAATTAGCATAGTAGATTGGCTATACGCCATTTTTGCTGCGGTAATATTTGTTTTTATACGCCGCATGTTTACGCGGCGAACTGCTACCAGTTAGGCAGATTTTTTAACTTTGTACTTTACTGTGCTAATTATTATTTTGCGCCGATTAGGCTTTAAATTATTTTTAAACACCAGCATTGGATCTTCGCTAATTTGCTTGGCTATTAGATTATAGTTATCTATTGTTGCTTGTACAGATGCACGTAGTTTTTTGGGCAAATAGTAGTAGCCTTTGTTGGCTTTTGTTTGCCAGGATGCATAGCGCAGCAACTGCGACTGCACAAAATCTGTAAACATATTCGGCTTATCCTGTGCTTCCTGGTGCGATAGATTTTTTAGACCATGAATTTTAATTTCATTATCTGGGAAATAGCACCTGCCATGATTATTTTGCAGTTGCAACGTATGCAACATGTCTATCATTTGCATTGCCCTCGCCTGCAAGCGGGCCGATGTTAAAGCTTCTTCCGGTAAGTTTAATATACGAGCAATAAATAAACTAACAACCTCGCTACTGCCATACATATATTGCAAAGTGTCTTTAAACGATTTGTAATGGTGGCCTTCTAAGTCCCAACGTTTGCTTTTAAAAAAGGCA
>JAYUWM010000122.1:0-8400 GCA_043753565.1 bacterium | reverse complement strand
CTTAGAGACTTTGAATTATAGCTATAATTCTATTTCTGGATTACCGAACGAACTTGCTAATCTTAAGAACAATTTAAAAGAGTTTAATCTTACTGGTAACCCACTTAGCCCGGAACAAATTAGCAAACTAAAAGCATCACTACCAAATACGACGATCATATTTTGATATACAAAGCCCAACTTACTTCAAGTTAAGTTAGACTACAGCCCAAAACCTCTTTCAAATAAAGGCTTAGTGTTGTTGTGTGTACTGCCATTTGCGTTAGTGGGCACTTGCTGAATGTTTAAAGGCCACGTTACGGGTAGTTTAGCTTTAAACATGGTATTACCAAACAGTACATCTGCAACACCCGCACCTTCGCTGCCTGGCAGCCAGGCAGCTATAGCTGCGTCCCAGGATGATATCTGATCGGTAATAATAAGTGGTCGCCCTGACAATATAATCACAATAATCTTTTTGGACGATTTTTTAAGATTATTAATAGCTTGAATATCTTTCGCATCAATTGTAGGGTTTGCATTATCTCCCCAACCTTCGGCGTATGGTTTTTCACTAATAACAGCAATACCTACGTCGGCCTTATTATTAGTAGCAGTAAAATTACCGTTTAAGTCATAGTCAACCTGGCTACCGCCGCCCACTACCTGCCGTATTCCTTGTACGATAGACGTTCCGCCTGGCATCCAGTTTCCATCTACACCTTGCCACTCTACTGTCCACGCACCGCTCTGCCTGCCTACATTATCTGCACCACTACCTGCCACAAGAATTCGGTTAGTACTTTTAGACAGTGGCAGTAGGGAACCTTGATTTTTAAGTAATACTGCAGACGAAGATACTGCAGTGCGGGCTAGTTCGTGGTGCTCTACCGAACCTACACTTTTTAAAGTAGTATCTGGCGGCGATAGATCAAAAAGACCAGCTTTAAATTTTTGATACAGAATTCGACTAACCGCATTATCGATGCGCGTCTGGCTAATATCGCCGCTTTTAACAGCTTTGCGGACATCATTCAAAAAAGCTTTGTAATCGTACGGCAACATGGCCATGTCTAGGCCGGCATTTATAGTTTTTACATTGGCTTTATACTTGCTAGTTCCAGAGTATTCATAAACTCCATACCAATCAGAAACGACAAAACCTTTAAAACCTAAGTCATTCTTTAGTTTGTCTGTTACTAAATATTTGCTATCAATAATTCGCTCATTACCCCACTGATTTAAACCTATCATTACGCTAGCAACACCGGCATTCACAGCAGATCTATAAGGGGGTAAATACTCGTTTAACAATGCAGTTTCATTAGGCGTTGTTTTGCCCTGATCGATCTTAAATTTTTTATGATTAGATTGGCCCCAGTTCATAGCGCCAGTCGCTAAATAATGCTTTGCGGTTGCCAGAACGTACGACTTGTCGCTGATGGGTTCTTGTGTTCCAGATATGTAGGAACTGCCTAATTGTGCGTTTAAATCTGGATTATCTGAAAAAGCCTCGTAAACTCTACCCCAGCGCATGTCCTTAGGGGCATCAAGGGAAGGTGAGTAGTTCCAGTTTACACCTGTCGCTCTTAGCTCTTCGGTGGTCGCAGCCGCTACTTTTTTTACTAATTCACCGTTCTTACTTGCTCCAAGCCCAATTGCGTGCGGAAAAACGGTTGCTCCTATAACATTAGAATGGCCATGATTAGCATCAATTCCATACAAGATTGGGATACCTAAGCGCGATTTGCTGGCTTGGTTTTTCATACCGTTTACCATATCTAACCATCCTTGCGGTGTGTTAATTACTGGCTTAGACCCGGCCCCACTCAATATCCCACCTAAATTGTACTTACTAATATCTTCGGTTTTATCTATACTTTTCTTGTCTATCAAGGTCATCTGGCCAATTTTTTCTTCTAGCGTCATTCGTGTCAGTAAATCTTGCACTCTTGCTTCTACTGGCTGGTCAGCTTGTTTATATAATGCATTTGCTGGCGGTGGTGGTAATTGTAACCCCAAGTCATCTGGTTGAAGCGTATACGTAGCAGACAAAATAACAGAAGTTATTAGTATAAATAAAGCCAACCAACGGTTACGACGTGTGTTAAGTTTATGTAAAAGATTTTTTTTGCTTTTACGAGATGATTTTTTTTGCTTAGCCATTAGTATAATTATACCAAAAGCTGCGTGTCAGAGTTGCGAATAATATTTTGATATTTTATATCGATGCTACTGCAATTTCTATCGATAGAACCATCTTTGTACAACAGGTCTTTATTTGCAGTAATGCTGTTCTATTTATTTAACAAATCGGTAAATACAACAAGTCGGGTAGAATAGCTCTCCTTACGGTTATCCCACTTTCCTTGACAGGTTATTAGATTTAAGTGAGCTTTATTGTCGTCTGAGCGAAATACCACGCTCGCGTCTTCGTCAGGCTGGAACAACCGTGTTTCCCTAACAATAAAAGTATGAGTAACGTTATTACTATCTGCTACATATATAAGGTCGCCTTTTTGCAAAGTATGCAAACTGTCGAAAACTGCTGCTTTGCCATTTGCTGCTCCGAAATGTCCGTCCATTACAGCGGTTCCTGGGCTACCTGCTCGAGGCCCTAAATTGTACCATCCAGCATTTGCGACGTCTTTTGGCGCGTCCAAGTCTCCGTCAACAGTTAGCCCTAAGCTTTCAGTACTAGCGCTTACATTAATTTTCGGAATCAGCAAGCGTACCGGAAGCCCAGATACATAAGCCTCTGGTGCCTTAACCGTAGGCTGCAAAACATTACTTGTCTGGGCCTGTTCGATTGTAATATCCTGGCTTTGCAGCTTAGATATCACGCCCCCCGCAACAGCTATACCAACTAAAATTAGCGCTACAGGCATAAGTGAAAATTTTGTAATTCTCATATAACATCTACTGATCCAATCAGCATTCGTCTTGGCTTTCTCAGCCTTGAGCAGACCATTTTTTTCTAAGAAAGTAGATTGAGCCCAAACTGATTACGACACCAAAAATTATTAGACTTGTAAGATCTTTATTCGACTGATCTGTATTTACGCCGGTATTTGGCAGTCCAGGACTAACTGCACCCAAAAAGGCTGAAGGAGTAAGACAGGCTGCCCCTGTTATTATATTTGCGTCCAGAGTCACGGCGCCTGTTTGCGCCAATGCGCGTCCGTTAAGGGCTGCACCAGTTTGCAAGCTAACCGAAGTAGAACTTAGTATGTTACCCGTTAGTGATGTATTTGTTCCAAGTGTGGCAGAACTGACATCGCGCCACCATACATTACACGGATTACCGCCAACCACATTAGCTGTACCCGAAGTTATCAGAGTTGATGCAGATTTAAAAATCCACACTCCCGTACCGTTGAGAGTAAGTGTTCCTGATAGTGTAAATGCACCCGCACAATAAACTCCTGCGACAAGATTTTCTGCAACTAAATCTTTTGTGCCAGGGTATGTGGTATCACAAGGCTGATCGAGAGAAATAAATGCAGCCGTGTTGGCATTTTGTGCCGCAAGTGAATCGGCGGCATTACGGATTGTGCCAGGGGGACCTACAACGCCGGGAGGAAATCCCGTGGGTTGTCCGCCTATACTTATACCAAGGTCACCAGGCATGGTTGTACTGCCGGTATTTGTTACAGTTGTGTGGCCTAGTACAGAGTAGCTACCTGCCGCGCCAAGTGTCGGCGAAGTCGCAGCAAAAGCAGGCGAGGGTATGGCCATACTGACGGTAACTGTAAATAAGAGTACACTGCATATGATATTTATAAACTTCTTCATAATTTTTTACTTTCTCCCTAACGCTTATAGTTAATCTAATTATACACTGAACATCATCTAAATAAAGTATACCAATAATGTATTTACACAAATTAGTAAAGTTTTGGTGATTTCGGGGTAGCCGGGACACCTATTGTGAACTTATGAAAGGCACGGTTAGCTAATACTTAAGGGTGCATTAGTTATGCTACTGCAACTGATATTCAAACGCCTTAGTACCGTCAATAACTATGTCAGCTAGTGACATAGGGTTGGCTTCAGCTATATAGGCGTCTTCTAGGGGCTGCCAAACCTCTTGCCATGTTTGTAATACAGTTTCTTTTGGCAAATGTTCCCTGGCTAGTCCACGCTCTAGACATAATAGCTTTGGTGTTTCTACCCAAATTTTAAGATCCCAATCTAAGTCAAATCTAAAACTGTAACAGCGCTCTAGGCACAAGCCATGCTTAATTATTATTTCTCTTTCTACTATAGGTGGATCAGCATGCCAGTCATATGGACGATATGTGAAAGATTCACCAATTTGCAGGGGCTCTATAACGTCCTTAATAAAACGCTCATCATTAAATGCGCCCCATACTAACTTGTCTTTAATAGGCTCGAAGTAGTCATCACCGTTCAAGTGAACAAAGTCAGGTAGAAGACTTTGCAAGTACTGCGCTAGCGTGCTTTTACCTGAACCAGCTCTACCATCTATAGCTGTAGTGTAGAATCTGCCGTTAGCCGGTGGTTTACTTAAAAGTTGTTTAAAAATATCTTTCACAAATGCAGTATAACAAAATGAACCCCCCTAGCAGGGAGAGTTTTTCAGATGGAGAGCCATCGTGAGTGCTAGTGTAAATAAAATTATGAGCAGTGCTACACTTAAACTATGAAAAATATACAAAAAGAGTATTTGCAAAGTGCAATGTTCGGTTTTAACGATGCGCTTGTTTCTACCACAGGTGTTATTGTAGGAGTCAGCACCGGTACGAATAATAAAGAGATCGTTATTCTTGCGGGTGTCGTGACAATTTTGGTTGAAGCTCTATCTATGGGAGCGGGCCAGTATAATAGTTCAAAGTCTGCTCATCAACTTGAAAAAACAAATGCCGCAAAAGTACCATTAATAAGCGGTGTAATAATGTTTGTGTCTTATTTCTTGGCAGGACTAGTGCCGTTGTTACCAATCATACTTTTTCCAATAGAGTATTCTCGAAATGTTGCAATCGTAGCCGCATTAGTAGGCTTGTTTATCCTTGGTTATTTAAAAGGTAAAGTTGTAAAAGTATCACCAATACGGAGTGCAATCGAAATCTTGATTATTGGAGGATTAGCAACGACAATCGGTATAGTGGCAGGAAATATATTTGCCGTTTAGGATCTTAAAGAGCGGGAGCCTTCTCTTTGTAATTCATTACACTTATGCTTGGAGGGCTAGCGGGGACTTGACTTACTTCCGGCAGTCACTTTCAGCGACCCCGCTAGTTATTTACTTCGAAGAAGTTCAAAATCAGTAATATAGACTTGCAAAAGCTCCCAACTTTTCTCACTCGGACACCTTTTTGGTATGCCTCGGCTTAAGCTCCAAAGTACCTATACCAAATTGAAACACGCTCCCCTTGTGAGGAGGGTGTTTTCTTACGTAGGGAGATAGTAGACTCCTGGTTAATCAGGTGTTATTGTTTGGTTATGGATAAGAAAATAATAGTTATTATTACCTCCGTTTTTGTAGCATGTATTTTATTTTTATTACTACGACCCACAAGTTACAAGATCACTGTTTACAGTTCGGGCTACTTCGAAAAATGTACTACATTCAGCGATACTACCCTGCAAAAATGCAAGAATATTGATCCACCAACAATAATCCAGAAACGTGAGCCGTATATTTTAAGTTGGTGGCACACGACTCAAATTGAGCGAACTTTCAAAAAAAACGAAGTTTCTGTTAGATAAACAATCTTAAGTAGCGTATACAACATTTAAGTACAATTTACTTATAAATCGAAGCATATTCCTTGCGAGGAGAGCGTTTAGGTAGCACGATCAACGTAGCTGCTATAGCGTCGAATTTGTACTGTATACATTACATCATCAGTTGCTAAAAATAAAAGTTAGTTCTGAGCCCTGAAAGCCAGAACAGTGAAGCAGTTGTAAGAATAGTTAGGGAAATTATAATCAGCGTCGAAGGTTTGGCTCCGCTCTTGTGCCACGAATACCCACTTAATATCAGACCAACTACTAATGCAAGTATTGCTGGTGCTTCGACAATACGCGTCGAACCATCGTGAGCCCACTGACTTGTATGATGCGCTACCGTTAGTACCGATTGCGTATAAAAAGCCGCACTCACAAAAGCCATTATATCTAATGTTTGTAAGTTAGATTTTTGTAGTTTTTTTGCCATATGCTTAGAGTAGCAATATATATAAAATTATCAAAATACTTATGTTTCGAGCGCTACCGTAACTGGTTTTCAAATGGCTGAGTACCGTCAATAACTATGTCGTATCAAGAGGAAATGGATTACCGTTATCATCTAAACCAACTGGCGTAGTTACGCGCTCCGTCCAATCACTCATGTTAAGCTCAGGAACTGGTGGTTGCGTGTAAAGTTCCTCCAGATCATTTCTGGCCGCCTGGATAAGATAGGGTTCTGAAATCGATTCGGTTGTTAGAAAGATCTGTGTCACACCATTCCTAACATAGACGTCTAGAACATTAAAAGTTGTACCGCTTTGTAAAATAACCAATCCCCACTTGCGTGCGTTGTCGTCAATACTAGTTAGATCACGCCCTTGATTAGAAAGTATCAAGTATCTAATGTTGCCGTGTGGTCCGCCGCGAAGTTTGGATGTATCAGTGAAGCCGCGCTCAATAATTTGCATGCCAGGTATGTACTTGTTTATAAAAGATTCCGGCAGTGTGGTGTCCCTGTAAAGAAAATTAAATTCCATAATATTATAGTAACAAACAAAAAACTACTAAACCAAATGCCAAATTGAAACACCCCCTTACGAGGAGGGTGTTTCAAATGGAGGGCCAGCCGGGACTTGCCCACATTCTGCGGGCCCAGAACTTTCAAGCCTGCAAGTTGTTGCAATGCTGAAAGATTCTCTTGAGACATGCCCCAAGCATGTCTCACCCGGACACCTTTTTGGCATGTCCGAAATTCAAGCCCGCGAACTAGCACCTAAAAAAGTAAGAACCCTCGGCGAGGAGGGTTCTTACTTTTGGAGGGCCAGCCGGGACTTGAACCCGGGACACCCTGCTTAAGAGGCAGGTGCTCTAACCAGCTGAGCTACTGGCCCGTCTAAACATTGCCAAATTGTAGCAAATTACCTCTGTTTTTGCAAGGTTACCTGCTACAATACTATGGCAATGAAACAGTTAAATGGACGTGAATTAGCAGAATATATTATGGAACGACAGGCCGGTGCTGTGCGTAATTTGCGCCAGGCCCACAAAGTGGTACCAAAACTAGCTATTATACGCACTAATCCCGACCCAGTCGTAGATAGCTACATGCGCATTAAGCAAAGTTACGGTGCAGATATTTTAGTAGACGTAGATGTGCATACAATTGACCAATCACAGGCACTGCAAACAATTCAAAAACTTAACGATGATAACACTGTGCACGGTATTATTGTGCAGATACCGCTACCTAACCCCAAGCAAACACAGCAAATTTTAGATGCTGTGGTAGCTAACAAAGATGTTGACGGTTTAGCGGCTAATACAAATTTTGACCCAGCTACACCAATGGCGGTTAACTGGTTGCTAGCAGGCTACGCCGTAGAACTAAAGGCTAAGCATATAGTAATAGTTGGGCACGGACGCCTTGTTGGCAAGCCATTGGCGCAGCTGTGGCGGGCAAGCGGGCTTGATGTAACAGTTATTGACAAAACAGTACCAGACCTAAGCGCCGAAACTATGAAAGCAGACATTATTGTTAGCGCCACAGGTGTTGCTGGGCTGATAACATCAGATATGGTTAAACCGAAGGCAGTTATAGTTGACGCCGGCGTAGCAACAGATAGCAACGGTTTAGTAGGGGATGTTGCCCAAGACGTACGCCTAATGCCAGATATTACTATTACGCCCGAAAAGGGCGGGGTAGGGCCACTAACCGTCAGCGCACTGTTCGAAAACGTTATTACTGCAGCCCGCGCCAGCGTGAGCTAACTAACTTTTAGGTTCTACATTTGGCAAGGCGTTAACAGCTTGCTGGAACATGTCGCCCTTTTGTTCGAAATCTTTCCAAATGCTATAACTTGGTGCGGCGGTAGATAGTAAACACACGCTATCTGGCGGGCACTTAGTACTTGCCCACTGTACGGCTTGGGCCATATCGCTGGTTTCTAAAAATTCTACTTTGTAGCTATTGGGCTTTAGGGCCTTAATTTTTGCACCGCTATCTGGGAACAAAACAACGTACGGTATAGCCAAACGCGATACTAACTGCATTAGTGGCCAATATTCGTAATCGCGGTTTTGGCCACCCAAAAATAAACAACCAATCGGGCCAATCTCTTTGATTATTGTTGTTATGCCGGCTATTGTTGCCTCTGGGTTGCTACCTATGGCGTCGTCTATATATGTAATGCGGTTTTTAACTGCCACCAACTGCAGGCGGTGGGG
>JAYUWM010000121.1:0-8424 GCA_043753565.1 bacterium | reverse complement strand
GATTATCAAAACCTTCGTTAACCGTCTTATTGTCGGTGTGTAAGTGGGTAAGTGCAGGCATAATTTTGTCTAGCGTCTTAATAAAACGCGCTTCTGGGTCACTCAGTTTTTCGTAGGCTTCTATAGTTTTGTGTATCCAGGGGAAGGTTTTACCAAACTCTTTTTTAAGCTGGGCTAGCGCCTTTGCTTCATTTTGTTCTTTAGCTTTGTGGTCGGTGTTGTTAAAGTCGATAGTATTTACGTCGCCTGCATATACTTCAACCAAATCATGCACGATTGCATACTGCGAAACTTTGCCCAAATCTAAATTCAGTTTTAGGCTATCGGCAACAGCACAGGCAATTACAGCAAGCATGGTAGTATGGTCGGTATCGGACTCTTTTGTACCTTGGGTATCTAGGTAGGTTGCCCTAAAAACCTTACCAAAGGCCATCATCAAGGCGCCTAGTTTGATAGTATCTTCTACAAATTCATCAGTAATTTGCTGTTTCATTGCTATTATTATGACATGAACTTTGAATTACCTAAAGCTAAGTATGTTATTGCTGTATCGGGCGGCGTAGATTCGGTGGTGCTTTTACATATGCTAGGCAGCGGCAATTACGACAGCCAGTTTGTAGTGGCGCACTTTGACCATGGCATTAGGGCAGATTCGGGGCAGGATGCGCAGCTTGTTGAACAATTAGCAAAAAGCCAAGGCCTGCAATTTGTTGTTGGGCGTGCCAAACTTGGTGCAGAAGCATCCGAAGACCAAGCCCGCCGGGCACGCTATGACTTTTTGCGCCGCATCGTAAAGCAAGCAAACGCTACTGCAATTATTACAGCCCACCACCAAGACGATTTGCTAGAGACAATTTTGCTTCATGTGCAGCGGGGAACTGGTAGGGCAGGGCTTACGCCAATGCAAAGTACAGACATTTTGCGCCCCCTGCTTTACATAACCAAAAAGCAAATTTTGCAGTATGCACAAGGCAATAAGTTAGTTTGGCACGACGATGTAACCAACCAAGACACAAAATATGCACGCAATAAAATTAGGGCCCACTTAGCGGCCGCAAACCCAGTCATCGGCCAACAGTTATTGGCTATCCACAAAAAAATGCTACCAACAAACGCTGATATACAACAAGAACTGCAGTTTGTATATGACTATGCTGTTAAAAAAAATGAAGTTTTAAGGGGACGCCTAGTACAACTGCCCTATGCGGTACAAAAAGAAGTAGTGTATTTGTGGCTTAAAACAAACGGCGTACAAAACATCCAAAAATTGCTTGTACAAAATACAGTTATGGCATGCAAAACATATCTACCTGGCAAAAAAATGTCACTTGGTAAAAACATACAATTATCTTGTGATCAAAAACACATAAAAATTTTACAAAAATGACAGGGGTTGTACTGTATACTTTTTAGTATATGGATAAAAAACAGTCAAAAACACCAATGCCGGGCAATAAGCGTAACTACCGCACGATCATATTTTTTATAATAATAGCTATTTTTGGGATGGCCATTTTTGGGCCTAGTGGCAACACCGCCAAGTTAAAAGAAGTACCATTTTCGCAAGTAGTATCACGTGCCAATGCTGGCGAAATTAAAAAGCTAGAAATAGTTTGTAATGACATTAAAATTACTGTAAAAGACCAAGAAAAGCCAACCGAGCGTTCTGCTAAAGAGGCTGGATCAAGCATTTACGAACAAGGTTTAACTAACCGTGACGTGGTTGTGTCTGTGACCAATCCAACCTGCCAATCGTCTGCAATATCTAGTGTATTAATAAACTTATTACCAATAGTACTACTTGCAGGCTTTTTAATATGGATGCTACGTAGTGCCCAGGGTCAAGGTAACCAAGCGATGAGCTTTGGTAAAAGTAAAGCCCGCCTATATGGTAACGAAAAAAACAAAGTTACTTTTACAGACATTGCAGGTAGCGACGAGCCAAAACAAGACCTAAGTGAAATTGTCGACTTTTTAAAGAACCCTAAAAAGTACGAAGGCGTTGGTGCCCGTATACCACGCGGAGTTTTGCTTGTGGGGCCCCCAGGTACTGGTAAAACCTTGCTTGCGCGTGCTGTAGCCGGCGAAGCCGATGCGCCATTCTTTAGTATTAGCGGTAGCGAATTTGTTGAAATGTTTGTGGGTGTAGGCGCCAGCCGCGTACGCGACATGTTTGCTAAAGCTAAAAAGAACAGCCCTTCCATTATATTTATCGACGAAATCGATGCAGTCGGCCGCAAGCGTGGCAGTGGAATGGGCGGTGGACACGACGAACGCGAACAAACTCTTAACCAGATATTGGTTGAGATGGACGGCTTCGAACAAGGCCAGACAGTAATTGTAATTGCTGCAACTAACCGCGCCGATGTACTAGACCCAGCGCTTTTGCGCCCGGGCCGTTTCGACAGGCGCGTAAACATTGGCTTACCAGACCGTAAAGACCGCGAAGCAATCTTAAAGAAGCATTTTGCCAAAAAACCACTAGACAGCAAGGTAAACCTAGATGCATTAGCTGCAAAAACAGCTGGCAGTAGTGGCGCAGACCTTGCCAACATATCTAACGAATCTGCAATTTTAGCCGCACGTCATAGCCGTAAAACAATTTTACAAGAAGACGTTACTAACGCATTTGAAAAAGTAGCCATTGGCCCAGAGCGTAAAAGTAGGGTCATGAGTGACCGTGAAAAAGAAATGACTGCCTACCATGAGGCAGGACACGCCATTGTAGGCCATGTTTTGCCTGATAGTGATATGGTACACAAAGTTACCATTATTCCACGTGGTGGTACTGGTGGCGTCACATGGTTTATTCCGCCCGAAGATAAAAGTTATCACAGTATTGTTGAATATAAAGATGTACTGGCGCGTATGCTTGGTGGGCGTATTGCCGAAGAAGTTTTGTATGGTGCCGACCACGTAACAACTGGTGCTGGTAATGATTTGCAAAAAGCAGCCGAACTGGCGCGCGAGATGGTAATTAATCAAGGTATGGGCAAAAAGTTGCGCAACCAAGTTTTCCACGTAGAAGACGGCATGATGATGGACCGCCTAGTACATGAACGCCAATTTAGTGACGAGACAGCTAAAGTTATTGATGATGAAGTCGAAAGCTTAATTACCGAGGCTGCACAACGTGCAAAAGAAGTTATAGTTGCTAACAAAAAACAACTAGAAACATTAAAAGAAGCATTGCTAGAAAAAGAAACTGTCGAAGCCGAAGAAGTATTAAAGATCCTTAGCGGCACAACTATGCCAAAATCTGCAGCTTTGTACTAGCGGCTCAATTTTTATTCTCATATATCTGTTTTATCGACTATAATATCTAGTTAGATGAATCGTTTATTACAAAAAGCAAACAAGCGTGTAAGCCTAGGTGGCGCAGCAACGCTTCTTATTGTTACCATGTTGATAAGCCAAGTACTCGGGCTTTTTAGGACCATGTTCGTGAACGGTAGCTTTTTGCCGACCGGCGCACAAAGTACAGACGCATATTTTGCAGCTTTTAAAATACCCGACTTTTTCTTTTTAACCTTAGCCGCTGGCGTACTAGGTGTAGCCTTTATACCTATACTGTCAGAACGCCTACAAAAAAGTGATCGCCGGGGCGTATGGGAACTAAGCTCTAGTTTAATGAACATTATGGTTCTAGTAATGTTGGCTATAGGCGTTTTCATATTGATATTTGCCGAAAACCTTATTCATATTGTTGCACCTAACTTGTCACCAGAACAGTTACATAATGCAACAACCATTATGCGGCTGGTTGCTTTTAACCCCTTATTGTTCACAATATCTGGTATTTTAACCAGCGTACAACAAACTTTTGGTAGGTTTTTCTTTTTTGCAACTGCCCCGATCATTTACAACTTAAGTATCATTGCTAGCATTTTTATTTTTAGGCATAACATTGGCCTAATTGGCTTGGGTATAGGTGCGCTGGCCGGCGCAATACTTCAACTAATGATTGCTGTCGTTGGCCTAATTGGGTTAGATTTTCATTACACCTTTAGCATACGTTTTAGTAAAGATTTTAAGCGTATTTTGCGCCAGCTACCAGCCAGATCTATCGACCAAGGTGTGGATAGTATTAACAGCATAGTAGAGACAAACCGCGCCCGTCAGTTAGGCGATGGCTACGTTAGTTATTACGAAAACGCATTTACCCTGCATATGGCACCAATAATGCTTATTGGTACAGCTATTTCTACGGCGGCCTTCCCGCGTATGGCAGAACGCTTGGCGCAAAAACGGCCAGATTTATTTAGGCGTGATTTCAGAATGATATTACAGATTTTAATATGGATTTCTATTCCAGCAGCAATAATTTATTACTTTTGCCGTGGTTACTTAGCGCGTATTATTTTTAAAGCTGGTGCCCCCGAAATATCTTTAATACTTGGGTTCTTATCTATTGCTATATTTTTCAGGATTATCTACACGCTATTTTCGCGTTATTTTTATGCCCACAAAGACACGCTTACACCGCTATTAGTGTCACTGTTTGCCATTGGTCTTAATATTGTACTGGCGTTTACACTGGCGCGGCCATCGGCCTACGGTGCATCTGGTTTGGCTATAGCCCAAAGTATTGTTGCTGCAAGCGAAGTGTTTATATTGCTGTGCGTCATGCTATGGCGAGACCCTAACCTGTTAGACCGCGCTTTTTGGAGCAACGTTGGCCGCACAGTATCTGTAAGCGGTTTTACCATGCTAACAGGCTTTATTATGGTGCAGCTATTGCCGCTTGGTGCAGCAGATAAAGGATTTTTGACTCTTGGGCTTAAGCTAGCAGTAATAGCCGGCGTAACACTTATTGTGCACATTAGCGTCAGCGCATTATTTGGGCTAGTACAAGCTACAACCGTTGTGGGCCGCCTCAAAGCTATGATTCTTAGGCCCATTCGTATTCAGTAACGGTAGCAACTGGGGCCTACCTCTGTTATAATAGGTGTAAATGGAAAATATTCGGAACTTTTGTATTATTGCTCATATTGATCATGGCAAGTCGACCCTAGCGGATCGGCTACTTGAAGTTACTGGTACTGTAGACAAGCGCAATATGAAGGCGCAAATGCTAGATAAGATGGACCTTGAGCGTGAAAAAGGTATTACTATCAAGCTTGCCCCTGTGCGCATGCAGTACAAAGACTATCAGCTAAACCTTATAGACACGCCAGGACACGTTGATTTTAGCTACGAGGTATCACGTAGCCTAGAAGCATGTGAAGGCGCCATACTGGTTGTAGACGCATCGCAGGGCATTCAGGCACAAACCTTGGCTAATGTATATTTAGCTATGGCTGCAGACCTAACAATTATTCCTGTGCTTAATAAAATAGATTTGCCAGCTGCCGATGTAGAACGTGTTAGCGGCGAGGTTGTGGCATTGCTTGGCTGTAAAAAAGAAGATATTTTGCTAATTAGTGCCAAAACTGGTGTGGGCGTACCGGCTGTATTGGATGCAGTTATAGACTTAGTTCCAGCGCCAAACGGCGATACAAATGGCCCCACCCGTGCACTAATTTTTGATAGTTACTACGACGACTACCGCGGTGTTATTTTGTATGTGCGTGTTATTGATGGGCACATTGCTAAAGCTGCACAGGTTCGTATGATTAGCGCCGCTACAAATGGTATTGCACTAGAAGTTGGCGCCCTACGGCCAGATATGAAACCAAATGCCGACCTTGCAACCGGCGAAATTGGCTATATTGTAACCAACCTAAAAAGTACCCGCCAAGCACGCGTGGGTGATACGGTTACACTTGTTGCCAATGCCGCTACTGCTGCCCTGCCTGGTTATAAGGTAGTAAAGCCATTTGTTTATGCCGGGTTCTTCCCAGATAGTAACGAAAATTACTTAGCCCTAAAAGAGGCCATAGATAAGCTAAGCCTTAGTGATTCTGCCCTGCAGTACGAACCCGAAAATTCGCCGGTATTAGGCTTTGGTGTACGTATTGGCTTTTTGGGGCTGCTACATATGGACATTATTAAAGAACGGCTAGAGCGTGAGTACAATTTAGACTTAGTAGTTACAAACCCAAGTACCGACTACGAAGTTGTAATGAGTAACGGCGACGAGCTAGATATTAAGTCTGCCAGCAGCTTGCCCGAGGCAAGTAAGGTAGCGTTAATACGCGAACCCTGGATAAAAGGCGAAGTTGTGTGCCCCAAAGATTACGTTGGTGCGGTTATTCAGCTTATTGTAAGTAAACGCGGCCTGCAAAAAAATCTTGGTTTTGTTGATGCCCAGTTGGCACTAATTACGTTTGAGGCACCACTAGCCAACCTGCTTACAGATTTTTACGACCAGCTTAAAAGTATTACCAGTGGCTACGGCAGCTTTAATTACGAACTAGACAACTACCGCGAAGAAGATTTGGTGCGCCTAGATTTTTATGTGGCCGGCGACTGTGTCGAGGCGCTTAGCATTATGGTTCATAGGTCCGAGGCGACTAGCGTAGGGCGCGATACGGTTAAAAAGCTTAAAGATGTTATACCAAAACAAAATTTCCAGGTTGCATTGCAAGCCGGCATTGGTGGCAAGTTTATTGCCCGCGAAGATATTAGTGCTTATCGCAAAGATGTAACAACTGGTTTGTACGGCGGCGATGTTTCCCGCAAAAAAAAGGTGTTAGCCAAGCAAAAAAAGGGTAAAGAGCGCATGAAACGCTTTGGTAAGGTGGATATTCCGGCCGAAGCCTTTACGGTACTGCTAAAGAGGGACTAATAGCACCTATTTGCTTAAAACTGGGTTTACCATATGTAATAAAAGCGGTAACCTAGTATTAACACATGCAAAAAGAAGATTTTATACAGTGGGCGCGCAAGTTAGCTCCCACATATGTCGCCAACCCAGCGGTGCTTAAGCAATTGGCCCAGGTAGATTTAGTTGCACTTGTTGGGCCAACCGGCGTTGGCAAAACCACTATTATTGAATCTTTGGGTTTGCCATATGTAGCAAGTGACGTTACCAGGCCAGCCCGCCCAAACGAAAAAGACGGCCACGAGTACTTTTTTAGGGATGATTACTTTAAAATGTTAGACCAAATAAAAGCTGGCGAATATGTGCAGTTTTTGGTTAGTAACAGTGGGGAATTTTATGGCACACGCGCAAACAGCTACCCGGCTAGTGGGCCAGCAACTATGGCAATTATTGCCAGGGCGATTCCAAATTTTAGAAAACTTGGATTTAAAAGTGTTAAACCTATTTATATATTGCCACCAGGTTACGCCGAGTGGATGCACCGTATAGGCACCGGGCGCGTAGTAGATTTGCAGGGTCGTATGGACGAAGCGGCTGAGAGTTTGCCAATGGCATTAGCTGACCCAGAGTACACATTTGTATTAAACGACGACTTACAACTTGCCACTCAAGAGGTTATAACTATTATGAACGGTGGCAAAATTAACGAACACCGTACCATGCTGGCCCGCAGCAGCGCCGATTTATTGTTTGGCCGTCTTGGCGTAGCCGACGACCTACTAATGTAGGGCCTAACTCCTTTTGTGGTTTTGTAACTCTTCTCTTATAATCATACTATGGAAGAACAGTCAGAAGCTCAGGCACAAAAACCAGTATTAACGCGTTTAGCAGATTTTGAACACGCGCTAGCGCACTACAAAGTATCAGATCACGCTAGAGAAGTTTTAGCTGGTACGCCTTTTGTTGCGATGATGAGCGTAGCTGGCGGTGGCCGTAACACGCTAATAAACTATTTAGTGCAAACGGGCCCATATTACTTTGTTGTGTCAGACACTACCCGTAGTCCAAAGGTTCGTAACGGCATAGCCGAAGTACACGGTGTTCATTACTTTTTTAGATCAGAAGATGATTTTTTAGCCGACCTAAAAAGCGGTGAATTTATAGAGGCCGAGATTATTCATGGCCAACAGGTTTCTGGCACTAGTGTGCGTGAGGTAGAAAAGGCAAAACAACTGGGTCTTATACCAATACACGATTACGAATTTGGCGGTGCCGATGCTATGCAGCAGATTAAAAATGATGCCATTATTATTGCTTTGTTGCCACCAAGTTTCGAAGATTGGCAGTATAGGCTAAAAAATCGTGAGACAATGCATGGCCACGAATTTAAAAACCGTATGCAAACAGCAGTTATTGTACTGCAGGCAATGCTAGACCGCCCCTATGTTAAGTTTGTTATTAGCGGCGACTTAAACGATTCGTCGTTGCACCTACGCAGTATTGTCGAAAATGCAATTTATACACAAGAGGATCATCAAAAAGGTATCGATCTTACAAAAATCATATTGGCAAAAACTAAAGTCCTATTACCGCAACTGTAGTACTGGCACTCTTGCCTAGTGACTGCTAAAAATGCTAATATGTTTTCATGATGACCAAACGTCAAGAAGCTATTTTAAGAAGTGTTGTAGAGCAATATGCTGAAGTAGCAAGCCCGG
>JAYUWM010000120.1:0-2783 GCA_043753565.1 bacterium | reverse complement strand
ATGGATAGAAAAAGAATTCAGCATATACGAGGCTTCTAATACTGACGGTAGGTATAATCCTATACAAAACGCTCTAGCAATTATGCTCAAACTTCAAGATATGTCTGTTGGCAAACGTACTGAATTTACAATGCAACAGTTAAACGCAATTCCATATGTAAGGATTGGTGCAGTTGTTTCAAAAAGGATATCTGTTATTACTGAAGTGTCTAATATGCCAGTACGCGACGGCTTTGGCGGTCGCTATTCTGCCGAGATATTATATCCCGCTGATGTCGCACAGGTTGTAACTGAAGAGTTTAGCGAACTAGACACAATATTTGAGGATGAGCTAGCTGAGGCACCTATAAAAGATAAGGTTATTGCAACTGCTGTCGCAGACCAAGTAAGTATAGAAGAGGTTGCAGAGCAAGAACCTCATGCAAAAGAAAAGAAAGGCATATTTACTAAAAAAACACCTACAGAGCGCGCAACTGAAAAATTACTAAAAGATGGTTTTAAAGCATCTATAGGCGATGCTATACAGCGCCTAGAACAGGTAGGCCTTATGGATATTAACCCAAATGGTAGCGATATACGCATTGGTACCGCACAGTCTAAGATGCGTGTAATGGCTAGTAATACATTCTTGGGTAAAGAGTCAGTTGAAAGACTTGAGCGATCTGGCATTATTGCCCGCGGCGAGCTTAAAGACGCAAATAGCCTAATTAGCCGAACTGTTATGGTATTGTCAGTAGTATTTAATAAGCACCAAAGTAGGCTATCTGAAAAAATGTATGCCGCTGCTGCTAAGACTTTAGTAGATGAATGCATTGCTAGTTACGACAGTAGCCGTCAACAAGCTGAAACTAAATTAGCACTAGCTACAGGTAAATAAAACACTAGATATATTTGGCGTAGCCGTTAATAAGGCCGGCAGCGTCCATAACGCTTTTTCCGGCAGGTTTTATGGCATCTATAATTAGCGCGTCTTGGCCGCAATACACAATTAGTTCTTTGTTAACTACCACGCGCGTGCCCGGCGTACCTTTTTGTTCGGTAACATGTGCGGCTGTAATTACCACGTCTAAGTCATTAAATTTTGTGTAGCTTTTAGGCCAACTGCTATATGCCCTAATTTCGCATTCTATTTGTGCAGCTGGTTTTTGCCAATCAATCAGGCCATCTTGCTTGGTTAGCTTACGGCTAAAGCTTGGCGTTATAGGTAAGTTCATTGTGCTAGCAATAATTTCTTGCGGGTTTGGTTTAAATTCGCCAGATATATATTTTGGCAACATGTCACTAAGCAACACGTCACTTAGGTTTATTAGCTGGTAGGTCAGCGTTTGGTTTGTGTCGTCTGGCATAATATCGTAAACGCCCCAGCCAAACACGGGCCCCTCATCTAAACCAGCTGTAATAAGCATTAAGCTTACACCGGTCTGTTTTTGGCCACTTAACAGGGCAAATGTAATTGGGTCGGCGCCGCGCCACTGTGGCAGTAGGCTAAAGTGGCTATTTACGATGCCGTTAGCAAAATAATCTATAACATCTTGGGCAATTATAATGCCGTAGTCTATAACAATGCCGGTTGGGCTAGTAAGAGGGTTGTTTTTAAACAATTCTGATAATTCTTTTTTATTGCTGGGCGTAAATACCGTTAGGCCTAAGTCTTGAGCAGCTTTAAGGGTAGGGTAGTCGCCGCGGTGGCCAAGCGGTTTTGGCTTTGTTATAACTGCTTCAATATTGAAGTTTTTAGCTAATAGTCTTAGACTTTCGGCTGCAACGGGGCCAGCACCAAAAAATACCACAGTTGGCTTATTCGTCATGATCTTCCCACAAATCATGGTTATTTTTAATATGTGTATCGTAGTCTAGTGCAGTTAGCTTGCCGTCTTTGGCCAGTTGGTAAAACGCGTCGGAGTTTTCTTTGATGTGATCGATGTAGACAATGCCATTTGTGTGGTCAATTTCGTGCTGAAAAATACGCGCTAAAAAGTCTTCGGCAGTAATGCGGAACATCTGCCCATCTTCGTTCATTGCATCAATTTTAACTTTGGTATAGCGCGGAACTTTGCCGTACACGTCTTTAATGCTTAGGCAGCCCTCGTAATCTTCTACGACTTTACCATAATATTTGGCAATAACAGGGTTAATAAACACTGCAAAGTCGCGGTTAGATTTGTCGTCAAAATCGTCGCGTATTACAATAACTCGCCATAATTTATCTACCTGTATGGCTGCAAGGGCCACACCAACTTCGTGGTCGCGGTGGTCTTCCCAATCAAGGGTGGCGGCCTTCATATCTGCAATAAGTTGTAAAATTTCGGGCGTAATTATTGCCACTTTTTTAGACCTTTGGCGTAGGCTTGGGCTGGGTAGGGTAATAATGCTGTTTCGGTCCATTAACGTATAGTTTACAGATAAAGAACAAACAGCTCAAGGGTGGAATGCGTCAGGTGTAGTTCTCAGGCCCCTTACAAAAGGTTAATTGGTTCTAGATCGTACTGCCAACCGGCGGGCAGACCTTTTGCTATATTAGTTAACGTTTGACGTTGAGTTGTTTTTACAACAATCTGTACTGTAGCCATACCGCGCTTTTTTGGCCTGAAGCTAGATACAGGGCCTAAATATATACAATCCGGGTACTTTTTACTGAGGTTATTTAACATAGTTTGGGCTTCGGCCATGGCTTTAACAGTTATTTTTTTGCTAATCCACAGCGTAGCCATGTGATAAACAGGCGGAAAATTAAAGGTAATTTTTTGTTCAACCTGTGTTGTATAAAAATCATCATAATTTTT
>JAYUWM010000119.1:0-8581 GCA_043753565.1 bacterium | reverse complement strand
CTAACCTACAAATCTGGTACGAGCCTATGGTTTTTAATCGTAACTTTTTTGGTTTTTGACATTTCTGCAATTGGCTATATTAAAAACAAAAAAGTAGGAGCTGCTATATATAACGTTGGCCATAGCACAATCCTGCCTTCGGCAATCTTGATAGCTGGCATTTTAACAAACAATCATACTGTACAAATATGGTCATTTGCTTGGCTATTCCACATAGGCATCGACAGAACAATGGGCTATGGCCTTAAGCATAAAACTTCCTTTAAACACACTCACTTGGGTTCAATCTAATTACTGTGCAACAGATGTATAGCCTACACGCCTTACTAACGTGTGCCTTGAATACAGGTTAGTATTTAGTTTTGGGGAATGGACTTGGCGGGTAGAAATTATATTATTTTGTAAGTATCTTATGTGACGATCAATAGTTGCAAATAGATCTTTTGCATGACGATTTTGCCAAATAACAAAGTACAAAAACGCGTTTTCGGTGTTAATACGTACAGCCTGCGTAAAACGACCATTAGTACGGTACACACCTGTGACTTCATTAAAAGGAATAGTACCGATAACGTGTTTACTTGACCTTACATCAACGAAAGCAATTTGTTTATCAGTAACACAAAGCAGCGTAGACTTTTTATTAACCCATCCCTTTTTGCATATCAAAATCTTTTCGCCTTTTTCTAGCAAAAATGCCAATTTTTTAACCTCATGTACGCCCAAAAACTTAGCCTTTGTATTTAGGCTGACTAGTTGTGCCTGTACATCATTAAATGCTACCACTTTGTTATCTCCCGTCTACATATCTAGTATGGCATTTAGCGCCTTAGCTTGCTGTGATAAATGTCGCATATTAGGTGTCGCATTTGTCACACCTGGTTGTTTTATGATTTATATGTAAAAATAAAGATATGCTTGATACATCATCCAAGCAACAATCACTGGTCACCTATCTTACCTGTGGATTACGTAGTACATACAAAAAGGGCGAACTTATAATACGCCCGCACGAATCGCCCGAGCATGTTTACTATATTGAATCTGGATTTGTTAAGGCGTATTCAATAACAAAATACGGTGACGAAAACCTCCATGTAATTAGGCACGACGGCGAGATTTTCCCCCTTATATGGACATTTACAGAAGAACACCGTGATATAACCTATGAGGCAATGGGTACCGTAGTTATTTGGCGCCAGCCAAAGGCAGAATACCTAGAATTTTTAGAGAAAAACCTAGAAGCCACCACTGCTGTTTTGGCGCTAGCTATGCGGTCGTACCGGACCTTTGCAGAACATGTGAATACCTTAGAGTACCGCACAGTTCGTGAGCGTACAGTGTCATTTTTGCTGGCCTGTTGTAGGCGTTTTGGCAAACTACAGCCTGGTGGCAGCACTAAAATTTTGGCCCCCTTAAGGCAGTTAGATATAGCCAGTAGTATCAACGCCAGCCGTGAAACGACAAGCCGTGAAATATCTAACTTAGTTAAAAAAAATATTATTAAAATGGATGGTTTAAACGTAATTGTACTAGATAAAAATGCCCTGGAACAAATGCTATGAGTTTTTTAACAGCGGTGCTAGCAGTTTAGAAAGTTCAGTTATACTATTGCTTCGTACACCATCTGTAAATATTGTAACTATGAAAGTAGCACTGTTTGGAACGTTAACAAAACCCGTGTCGTTATAGCCAGTATCGTGAAAACCAACTTTGTTACCAACTTGGTAGCCAGCAAAGCCCGCTGGCAGCGCATTGCGATGTTGCTGCTGTAGCATAGCACTGCGCAAGCGGTCGGCGCTTTGCTGGCTCAGCCCTGTGCCATTGCTTATTAAACCCGTTACTAGTGAAGCGTCTTTGGTGCTGGTGTGTAACCTGGCCATTGATGTATCTGTTAGGCCTAATGCCTGCAAGCGGTTTTGCATGTTTTGTTTGCCAAGTTCGGCCATCATTTTTTCTGCACAAGGGCTGTCAGATAGTTGAACCATGCGTGTTATACAGTCGCCGCGCGTGTATGTACTTAAAAATAAATCTGCTTGAGAATGTAGCCCAGCGTCTATATCTTGTGATGCTAAATATGCCACGTAAAGTTTGTAAATACTGGCCGTAAAATATTGCTTTTGCTGATCGCTGCTGGCTAAAACTGCACCGCCACTAGCCTGCACGGTTACACTAACATGGCCACTGTATTTTTTAGCCCAAGCGCTAACAACTGCCTGCAACTTATCGGCATCTACCACGGTGTATGGTTGAACATTAGTCCCAGCACTAGCAGATACAAAATAGGTTTGTTCGGTTGCAAATACTACACTTTTACGGGATACAAAAACAGCCACAAGCTGGGTAGCTACAAAAAATACCACTGCCAAAGATACCGATAACACACCGGTTAGCGAAGCTTTGTAAGCACGTGTTTTTGTTAGTGAACGATCTGCACTGTACCGCATTTTTGACGGCCTTAGTACAACCGCTAGCATTCTGCCAACAGTCATTTGTTTTCCTACCTTTTATGGTTTTTATCTCTATTTGTGCGAGTGTTTTAGTTTTACACTTATACCAGTATATTGTAACGCTTGTGCTTACCTAGTTGCAAGTTTATATTAAAGTTATATTTTACTCTGTTCTTGTTCTGTAAATCCTGCCCAAAATTTTTCTTCTATGTAATCGAAGCCAGTTTTATGGCTAGAATCTAACCTAGGCCTAATAGATAACGTTACATTTGCACTGCCATTTGACCTTATAACGCTCAAGATTTGCCTAGCAAAACGATAAGCATTCTTTTTTCTGTAAATGTTGCGTACAGTTTTTAGCTGCATTTGGCCTGGTGTCTTACTAAATAAAAATGTAAACATATTAGCAGAGTGTAGACTTGTATCATTCGATAGATCTAAATTTTTATCTTGCAGTAACACCACAGTATCTTGAAATCTAGAGCCTGCAAAGCAATCTAGTGTAACTACAGATATATCTGCTATGTTAATTGTCTGCGTATTAAAGTATCGCTTTTCTATTATCTGTGTGTCTGTATAAAATACTCCGCACTTAAAATAGCCATACAAACAAATAGCTAGGCTAACTGCAAACATTATCGCGACCGGTACCGCCCAGTCTGGTGATTGCCCAGATAATGCCGCCCCTATTACTAATGGCAAATTTATTAGTACAATGATCCAAAATGCTAAGCCAACTTTACTACCTGCGCTCATTCGTGCAGTTATCGATACATTTATTCTTTTCATAATTATATTAACCTGACAGTTACGTTTATTAAGCTAATTATACAAGTAGTATGAATAATTGGTTATATTTTTGTTAACAGGTAAAAGCGTTCTAGGTTGCCTTTGGCACCAGCAACTTCGCTGTCTGCTTTATTAACTACTTTAAAGTATTGGCGGGACCAGTATTCAAAATCTTTTAAAATATCGCGGCGCATACGGTCGTTTTTAATAATACCTTTGTTGATTTGCTCACGGCCAGCCTCGAACTGGGGCTTTACCATGGCTACAATTTGGGTATTTTTATTGGCTAGTTTTACCACACTTGGTAAAACATCTCGCAAGCTTATAAAAGACACATCAATAACTACAATATCTATTGCTGTATATGTTATAAACTTCCTTATATCTGTTTGTTCGTGCAGCTGTATGCGCGGGTCATTGTGCAAGCTTGGATGCAACTGGTTGGTACCAACGTCTACTGCCAGCACTTTTGTAGCACCGTGTTGCAGCGCAAAATCAGTAAAGCCACCGGTGCTACTGCCAACATCAAGCACGGTTTTACCTACAAAATTTAAGTCTAGTTTTTGGGCAACACTGGCTAGCTTTAACCCCGCCCTGCTTACGTACCTATCTTGCGCGGTTACTACTAAGCTATCACGGTCATCAACTAGAGTGCTAGCTACATTCTGCGGCTTGCCATTAACTTCTACCATACCAAGTTTAATCAGGTTTTCGGCGCTAGACCGGCTATTAACTAATTTTCGTTCGAATAATGTTTTATCTAATCGTTGTTTCATAATGTAGATGAGCCCTACTATTTAATACGCTATCGATGGCATCAACAAAAAAATCTGTTTTTTCGCTATGTATATCAAATACGTCTGAAGCCCCGACAGCAGTTACAACATCGTCGACAACTTTGTAGCCTAATATGTAGGGATCAACAAGAAACAGCTTACGCTTATTAGCAACCCCTTCGTCTACTAAAAATCTGTAAACAATACCACTCTGGACATTATCTAAGGTCTCTACATACTTTTTAAACCCTTTACCACCAGTGTCTACACCAACGTGTTCAGCCTTTCCTTCAGATACAATTTTAGCAACTACAAAATGTCTGAGATTGTGCGCTCTGTCTCTTATTCGTTGTACCTCGTAGTCACTTATATGGCTAATTTCATGACCTACAACTCCTCGGAAAGAATCTAGATTTGCCTCTGCAACTATTGTTTCATCCAAAAATTCACTCGATATATTCAGTCTACCCTTTCGGGCACTAGCGAAGCATGATCTGCTATCGTAAAAGCCTATTTTAATAACACTGGGTAGTGCTAATTTACCACTTAAAGTTTCGACAACCTGTAGTGTTTGATCTTCAATTTTTTCATACATATCAGCCCTGACAGTTGGATGAATATCGCCCACATATAAAGAGCGCTGTAGTCTACCAGGAAAATCTATCTGTATGTCTGACAAGATATTAGTCTTTCTTGCGTTCGCGGTAGGCGCCAGTTGCGGTATCTACACTAATTATGTCGCCGGTTTTAATAAAAGCTGGCACACGTACTTCTACGCCTGTTTCTAGTGTGGCTGGCTTAGTAACGCTGCCGCTAGTGTCGCCGCGTGTTACGTCTTCGGTATAAGTTACCTGTAGGTAAACGTTTTTAGGTAATTCTACATTAATTGGTTTGTCGTCAAAGCTTTGCAATATAATGCGGTCACCTTCTTTTAGGTAACCAGCACCATCGCCAACCATGTCGGCAGTAATTTCAAACTGCTCAAAGCTATCTTCGTTCATAAAATAGAACGTGGTGCCGTCGTTGTACAAATATTGTACGTTTTGTTTGCTAACGTCTGCTGGCTCTAGCTGTTCGTTACCTTTAAAGGTGGTTGCCAGCACTTTGCCGTCGAGCAAACTTTTTATGCGTACGTTAACAATGCTACCGCCGCGGCCCATAACTTTTTGGTTATAGTCCACGACAATATAAGGCACTCGTTCCATCTGGAAAACGGTACCTTTTTTAAGCTCGGTTATGCTGTATCCAGCCATAATATACCCCTAAAGCTATGAATTAGTTTGCAGCAACAAAAGGTAGCAATGCTAGGTGGCGTGCGCGCTTGATAGCACGGCTTAGCTGACGCTGTTGCATTTCGGTCAAGCCAGTCTTTTTGCGGCTTTCGATTTGGCCGTATTGGTTAACGTAACGTTGCAATGTTTTAAAATCTTTGTAGTCAAAAAATGCTACATCTGTTCGGTTCTTAAATATCTTTGCCATAAAATTAAATTCTCCTTAAAAAATGAATAGTTTTAAGGGATTTGGAGTAGTGCAGCTTGGGATGAAGAACGAGCACAACTGCTGAAGTCGTATTTAACATACGACGAAGCAGTTTGACGCAGTTCTTCGCCCAAGATGTGCACTCACAAATTCCTTAAAAAGGGATGTCGTCGAGGTTAATCGGCTCATCGCCAATGTCTTCGATAACTGGGCTAGCTTTTTTAGCTGGCTTTTTAGCTGGAGCTTCAGCAGAATCTGCTTCTTGCTTTGGCTCATAGCTACTGCCTTCGCTTGATTGGCCACCCTGTGCGCCACCCAAAAAGGTTACATCGCTTGCAACGACTTCTACTTTACTACGCTTCACACCATCTTTTTCCCAGGTGCTGCTTTGTAAACGGCCGTTGACCAAACATGGTCGACCCTTTTGTAAATACTGGTTAACACGTTCGCCCAGTGGGCCCCATGCAACGCAATCGACATAGTCGGTTACTTCCTGCCAGTTACCATCGCTGCCTTTGTAGCTGCGGTTTAGCGCTAGGCTAAAGCTGCATACATTCTGGCCAGTTGGCGTACTGCGCAGTTCTGGGTCCCTAGTTAGGTTCCCCATTAGTATTACTTGGTTAAAACTTCGTGCCATTGTGGCATCCTCCTTACAAGAACTATGTCTTGGATGTTAATTAGTACTTTTAAGGTACGCTTTGGACAACGTATAAGTCAAGCAATTGTTTAAATTACTACTTGTTGTCGCTGTCACGGCGGCGGCGACGCGGGCGTTCTTCTTCGTCATCGTCGTCTGATTTGTCATCGTCGTCGTTGGCTTGATCACCGCGTGCAGCTTGTTTTGCTACTTTTTCTGTCTTAAGAGCTTCGGCCTTAGCAACCTTTTTAAGATCTGGCTTGGTTATCAAAAAACGCAACACTTCATCTGTAATGTTTAGTGTGTCATTTATTTTTTTAACGCTAGCAGGTGGCAGTGTAAGTGTATAAAACACATAAATTGCGTGCTCTTGTTTGTTAATTTTGTAAGCCATTTTGCGCTTACCCCAGCTATCGGTAGATACAATCTTGCCGTCAGCACTTGCAATAAGTTTTTCAACTTTTGAAGTTGCCTTTTCTAGATCAATCTCTAGATCTGGGTGGTAAAGTACACTAAGTTCGTACTGTTCCATTTGTGCCTTTCTTTATGAAGTACACACAACAGCTATTGCTAGCTAAACCTGTGTAACTTCCTTTGGATCAAGATTGAGTGCCTAAGAGCCTCAACCAAGAAGTTAGTTTATAACAGATTAATTATACTATTTTTAACCTGTTATTACAAGGCTTAACGTATCACGTCGTCAAACGGATGGGTGCTGGCGGCTGGTTCGCCTTGGTCACCTAGGCCCATATCGTCTTGTTCTGGGGCATCTGTGCCAAATACTTCGTCAAGGCTGCGTACTAGCACATCACGGGGCTTAGCACCGCTGGAGCTGCCCACAATTCCCTGTTCTTCCATTTGGTCTATTAGGCGGCTGGCGCGGCCGTAACCAATGCGTAGGCGCCGTTGTAGCAAACTAGTGCTGGCCTTTTTATTTTCTATCACTACGCGCACGGCATCTTCCCACATATCATCGTCACCTGTGTCGTGGCCTGTAGTACCACTATAATCGGCAACTACCCCGCCCTTACCGTTAAGTTGTACGGGCTGGCTAACAACTTCGTCGTCATATTGTGGCGGCCGTTGCATGCGTAAAAAGTCTGTCACTTTTTGGGTTTCTTCAATCATAATTAGGGCGCCCTGCACACGCTTAGGCTTTGGCATGTCGGCGGTGGTAAATAACATGTCACCCATACCTAATAGCTTTTCGGCACCCATGCCGTCAATGATGGTGCGGCTATCAATTTGGCTGGCAACAGTAAAGGCGATACGGGCAGGAATGTTGGCTTTAATAAGGCCGGTAATAACATCGACGCTTGGGCGCTGTGTAGCCAACACAAGGTGGATACCAACGGCGCGGGCCTTTTGGGCTATACGCACAATTAGGGCTTCAACGTCGCGGGCAGCCATCATCATAAGGTCGGCAAGTTCGTCTATAACAATCACTATGTATGGCATGTGGTCTTCGTTGGTGGCATTGTATTCTTCGATGTTGCGCTTTTTGTCGGCAGAAAGTGCGCGGTAGCGACGTTCCATCTCGCTAACGGCCCATTTAAGTGCACTAATACACTTTTCGGGTTCGGTTATAACCGGGGTTAATAGGTGTGGGATATCGTTGTAGGGCGTAAGTTCGACGTGCTTTGGGTCGACCAAAATAAGCTTAAGATCTGACGGACTACTATGGTACAGCAAGCTAGTTAGCAATGTGTTAACCATCACAGATTTACCGCTGTTGGTTTGGCCGGCTATAAGCAAGTGGGGCATTTTTTCTAGGTTGGCAACAACTGGCGTACCAGATATATCTTTACCAACCACAAAGCCTAATTTGCCGCCACTGTTCTTCCACTGTTCGCTATCAAAAACGCTAGCAATGCGCACGGTTGCAGCCTTAACATTTGGCACTTCTATACCAACAGCTTTCTTGCCAGGAATCGGCGCTTCAATACGTATGCTCTGCGCAGCCAGGCTATACGCTAGGTTGTCGTCTAGTGCCGCAATTTTGCTAAGCTTTACACCGGCCGGTGCCTTAATGGTGTACTGCGTTACGCGTGGGCCAATGTTGGCACCTTCCATCTCTATTTCGTAGTTAAAGTTCTCGAATGTTTCGCGGATAATATCGGCATTACCATTAACATCGCCGGCATCGGCTTTGTCTTGTTTTTGGTTAAGCAGCGTAATTGGCGGAAACTCCCAATCGGCGTCACGCACAATTGTAAGAGCCTTGTGATTTTCTTCTTTAGGAAGCGTCTTAGGAGCGCTGTTTTTTAGACTGGCGCGGCCGTTGTGGTGTTCTACTGGTACGCCTTCGTTAAGCTGAAAACCTTTTTCTTGTGGGCGTTGTTTGAGTGATTCTAGGTCGGTATCTTCATCTGTTTTGCGCTTAAACATATTAAGTACCGCCAAAAATACCTGGTGGCTAATTCCAAAAGCCCAACAAGCTGTTAGTAAAG
>JAYUWM010000118.1:0-2806 GCA_043753565.1 bacterium | reverse complement strand
TTGTTGTTGGCCCTTTGGTACTGGGCATTGTTGGGTCGGCCGAGACAATAGAAGTATTTAGTAAAATCGGCATTGCACTACTGCTATTTATTATTGGGCTAGGTTTGAACCCCAAAGTTATTAAAGAGGTAGGAAAAGTTGCTGCAATCGCCGGTGGCTTGCAGATATTCTTTACAGCCGCTTTTGGCTGGGTGGCAGCAACAGTACTAGGCTTTAGCAAAACTGAATCTGTTATTTTAGCAATTGCTCTTAGCTTTAGTAGCACTATTATCATTTTAAAGCTGCTGAGTGATAAAAAAGAACAAACCAGGCTATACGGTAAGGTGACTATTGGTATTTTACTAGTACAAGATGTTGTGGCCACACTAGTCTTACTATTTGTGACTGCACAGTCTGGTAAAACTGGCTTCTCGCCAGGTGAATTAGTGTTTTTAGCAGGCAAGGGTGTGGCCTTAGCAGTACCGCTGTTCTATATAGGCAACAAAATACTACCAAAAATGCATAATCTGATCGCCGGTAGCCAAGAATTCTTATTTTTATTTGCCCTTGGCTGGGGCTTCGGAGTTGCAGCCCTTTTCCAAGCGGCTGGGTTTACTATAGAAATCGGTGCCTTGTTGGCTGGTGTTTGTTTAGCAAGCCTACCCTACACTCAAGAAATTAGTTCCAGGCTACGTCCACTCCGTGACTTCTTTGTAGTAGTGTTCTTTATTAATTTAGGGGCACAACTAAGCTTTGGTAATGCGCTTGTTGTTATGCCGGCGGTTGCTATTAGCGTTATTATTGTGGTGCTAATAAAGCCGCTTATAGTCATGATGTCTATGGGGCTACTTGGCTATACAAAGCGCACTAGTTTTAAGGCCGCTGTTACCTTGGCACAGATTAGTGAATTTTCTTTGGTACTGGGCACAATAGCCTTAACTAGTGGCAAAGTATCTAAAGATTTTATGTCTATATTAACCCTTACTGCGCTTATTACTATTGCTATATCTACCTACCTAATTATGTACAGTGACAGGCTGTATGCAACAATCGAAAAACATCTTAGCCTATTTGAACGCGCCAAAACACAGTACGAACAAAAAGAATCTCGCCATCATTATGAACTAGTGTTATTTGGCTACCAGCGCGGTGGACACGAATTTGTAAAAGTATATAAGTCACTTAAGAAAAGATTTGTTGTTGTAGATTACGACCCCGACATTATAGACAAGTTAGAACACGAACAAATCGATTATATATACGGTGATGCAACTGATGTGGAGCTATTAGAAGAAGTTGGCTTAGATAAAAGTAGAATGATTGTTAGCACTATTACCGACCACGAAACTAATAAATTTTTAGTAAGCTTGATAGATAAAGTTAATAGCCATGCAGTAATTATTACCCATGCAGACACAGTAGACCAAGCCGGCGAATTATATGAACTTGGCGCTAGTTATGTGATGATGCCGCACTATATAGGGTCGGAAAAAATTGGTGCTTTTATTAAAAAAAGTGGTTTTAAAAAGAGTGAGTTTAGAAAGTTCCGTGATAAGCATTTAGCTTATTTGCAAAGTCATTATTCGTACACTGAACGTAATAATCAAGAATAAAGATCATATTTAGCAATATATTCGGCGACTAAAGGGCTAATGTCTTGCAGTTGGCTTGATCTGCTTCTAAATTTTTCAGAACTTGTTTGGTGCTTTGGCGATTCAATAATTTCGTACTTAGATTTAGTGCCAAGTGACATAAATATTTCGTGCACGTCACATGCTGTGTCTTGGCCACGTAATCCAACGATGACCTGAGTTGTTTCTAAAAATTCAGCCAAGCCTTCCCACCTATACGTAAAAGTGCGCACAACATCCGACCCGCACAAAAATACAAAACTTGCGTTTGGCATCAGTTCTTTTAGCTTTGGTAAAGTATTTTTTATAGTAAATTGTTTATCGCCGTCTAGTGTTACAGCGCTAATATTGGGGTACGGCTGTACTGCAATATCTAGCATTTGCTTGCGGTGTGTATAACTTGTTACATTGTCTTTTTGACGTGGAGTATGTTCGGGTATTATTAATACTTGGTCTAACATAAATTGTTCTTGGGCGGCCAACGCAAAGGCAATATGACCAATATGTACTGGGTCGAATGTTCCACTAAATATTCCTATTTTTTTCATTATTTTTTAGTTGGCTTTTTGCCACAACCAACGGTTACGTTACAGGTTTTGCAGTTATCTATTAGTCTATTGCGAGGACGCTTATTCCAATGCCCTTTTTGACACTTAAATTCTAGTGGGCCAAACTTGTCTTCTGCACCAGTCTCTTTGTTAGCTGATGAATAGCCTGCAGCATCTAGTTTGTCTTCGCTACTTGGCTGACTTGTTGGACGCATTGTAGTACCGCAGCCATTAAACGTACGGCCTTCGGATTTTGCTTTTTCGCCTGCTTGCTGGGCGTGCTGTTCTATCATAGATTGCTGCAGCACTATACTACCCATGTTGTTACTAGCATAATGTCTAAAATCTAATGTGCCACTTCTAGCTGTTTCGTAACGCTCTCGCAACAACGCCATCATATCGTATTGCTTATCAAGCGTTAGGCTACCATAAGATTGCATTGCCATACTAAAGCCAATAATATCTTTTTGTTCTTTAACAAAAGCATAGCTATCTATTGGATGTGCATCTTGCATAGCTATACCAGCTTGGTGCACTACTCCTGTCTTCTGTAGCAATACATTGTCATAGCTAGCAGTAAGCCTGTCTACTAGCAAGTGCTGCTCTTGGTTGTCTATTTGCAGCTTAATACGCTGGCCCAAAAGCTCG
>JAYUWM010000117.1:0-2891 GCA_043753565.1 bacterium | reverse complement strand
CCACAAACACGTGAACACGTTTTGCTAGCCCGCCAAGTGGGTGTACCATCAATCCTTGTTTTCTTAAACAAAATGGACATGGCAGACGAAGAACTAGTTGAACTAGTTGAAATGGACATCCGTGAACTACTAGCTAAAAATGGTTACGACGAAAACGCTCCTATCATTAAGGGTTCTGCCCTTAAGGCCTTGGAAGGCGACGCTAAGTACGAAGAATCTATTATGGAACTTGTTAAAGCTATGGATGATTTCATTCCAGAGCCAAAGCGCGAGCTAGACAAGCCATTTTTGATGCCTATCGAAGACGTGTTTAGCATTAAAGGTCGTGGCACAGTTGCTACTGGCCGTGTTGAACAAGGTATCGTAAAGGTTGGCGAAGAAGTTGAAATTATCGGTATACGCGACACACGTAAAGTTGTTGTAACTGGTGTTGAAATGTTCAAGAAAAATCTTGATCAGGGTCAAGCCGGCGACAACGTAGGTATTTTGCTACGCGGTATCGAGCGTGATGACATCGAACGCGGTCAAGTTCTTTGTAAGCCAGGTACTATTACTCCTCATACTGAATTCGATGCCGAGGTTTATATCCTTAGCAAAGAAGAAGGCGGCCGTCACACGCCATTCTTTAAGGGCTACAAGCCACAGTTTTACTTCCGTACTACGGACGTAACTGGTGAAGTTGAACTTCCTGCAGACAAAGAAATGGTTATGCCTGGTGATACAATCACTTTCAAGGTAAAACTACTTGCCCCTATCGCTATGGATCAAGGTTTGCGCTTTGCTATCCGTGAAGGTGGCCGCACTGTAGGTGCTGGTGTTGTTACAAAGATTACTAAATAATCTTCGTCGCCCATTTATCAGGGCAAATTGCAGGCTAAGTCTTGCGACAGAAAAAAGAGCAGTACCATTCGTACAGCTCTTTTTTCTTGCTCAGACTATAGCTATGCACTTTACTCCTGAAAATGACCGACGCTTCGTACGTCTCTTTTTCTGTGCTTGATTTCTACCAGCACAGCACTCCTGCAGAAGTGTTATAACTTTGTATAGCAGTCGGGCTCTATATATTAAACTAAAAACAACTCATGTAGTAAAAACATGGTATTGTAATTTTATGGCAAGAAGACAAAATGTTGAAGCTGTAGGTAAACTTATTGGATATCATCCAGAGATGATCGGTATTCGTGATCCACATTTTGGCCCTAACAGAGTAATAACGCCACTTGGATATGGGTTTAGATACGGTCGTATTATAGTAAGTGAAACAATAAGGGGTAGAGATCGTATTATTCCTAAGCAGATAGGTCGCGTGGCGACCTTTAATGAATCGCCAGGATTTAGTGTGGTACTAGATACCAAAATAAGACCAGTCACACCGTGGTCTAACGAAACATACTTGTCATATATTAATACCGACATAAGATTAGATGATGATACACTCGCTTCAGCAGTACATGCCTTAGCTAATCAATCAGATTATCCCTTAGAAGATTTTAGCTACGGTGCGTTGTATTCGAAGATTGCGGCCGATTTGGCGAGTGTATTGCAGGTTAGGCATAACTTAAGTGATAATTTGCCCCAGTAGCAGTTTTGTTGTAAAATACAGACATAAACTAATCGCAGGTGACTAAAAGTCTTAAGTTGGCCCTCAGTGCCAGCCGTAGATGTTACATCCGCCGCAGGAGCAAGATATTATGGCAGAAGCCAAAAAGGCTGCTACACCAGCAGCACCAGCCCCAAATCAAAAACAACGTATTCGTATTAGGCTTAAAGCTTACGACCACAAAGTGATCGACCAGTCTGCTAAACAGATTGTAGAAACTGCTTTGCGCACCGGTGCTACTATCGCTGGGCCAATCCCACTACCAACACGCAAAAGCACATTTACAGTAGTAAAAAGCCCACACGTGTACAAAAAAGGCCGCGAACAGTTCGAAATGCGCGTACACAAACGCCTTATCGATGTATACGATCCAACGCCAAAGACTATTGATAGCCTTATGAACCTATCGCTACCTGCCGGTTGCGACGCCGAAATTAAGATGTAAACCAAAGTTAAGCTATAAAGGCGGATGCACATAGCATCCGTTTTTTAATTTAATAAGCTATGAAACAATTTGTTACATATAATTAATTATTGTATAATCACATTATATGACTTATGACATTAGAACATTCGGTGACTACGCATGTAAGTTTGAACCTCCACTTGACACTAGAACAGAAGGTCTAGATCTAGTAGATGCCGTAGCATTGCAACACAATATAAATGTATCTCTTGATTTAGGAGATGGTTATTTTACTAATCCTTTCATTCTAAATCAGCGTGAAAGAACCGAGAATAAAGTCGGTACTTTCTTGTTTTACGTAATCGATGGCGGTAATCCCAACCAGCAACACACTAAAGAAGACAAGGTTCTGGTTTTACAAAAATATTTGGGCGATATGACGGGTAGAGAAGTGACCATTGCACATACAGGGTTGTCGCATAAACTTGCTGTAGAATAGTCTACATATTGACTCCTTAGGAATATTCTGGTACACTTTAGGGAATATCGTTACTTGGTTAGCTGGTAAGTTCGTAAAAGAATACTGCCTGTAACCAAGCATTTTTATGCAAAGTAACTGATGTGGCCATACTATTTGTACGACGGTACAAGCTAAATATAAAAGCATGTTCATGTATAAAAACATGAACCACTGCAATAACTCCGCTTAAAACGGATAAGGAATCTATGAAAGCATTTATAACCAGGAAGGTTGGCATGACAAGTACTATCAGTGATGATGGTACTATGCAGGCTGTTACCTTGCTTTCCGCTACCCCTGTTGTTGTCACACAACTAAAAGTCCAAGACACAGACGGCTATACAGCTGTTCAAATTGGAGCCGAA
>JAYUWM010000116.1:0-8877 GCA_043753565.1 bacterium | reverse complement strand
CTAACGATTTGGTTTTTTAGACCCGACGAATAGTAACATTTACCTATTCATTTATATTGTGGTTACACCGTATTTTAACAAATTATGCCTTAAAATGTAACTGTTGTTTAATAATGGCCAGGCAACGTATACTAGTATTAAGAATAAGGGGTATTTTTGTGCGCATCATAGAGCCGCAACAACTACATAGAAAAAGTATCAAAAAAAAGCGTAGACCATACGGTTCTATACTAATTTTAGTAGTCATTATTGGAACACTTGGATACGGATTGGCTACGTTGATTGCACCTAAAAAAATTAACTCAAATTTTGAAAACCAAAAACCAGTGGTGAATTCAGCGGCAGAACAACCTAAAAAAAATACTTTTAGAATTTTTACCAACGATCAATTCGTGGCTTTGTATAGTAGTTTTGCATATCCTAATTCTCAAGATATCACTACGCCACCACGTATTACAGGCAACTCTAATGCTGATAGCCGAATTAGACAATTAGCTGTAGCGCGTGGATATAAGTTGCGCAGTGTGCCCGTATCACCACCCATAACTATGGCTAACGGCTATATTTTGCAACAGAAGGCCGTACAGCCCCTGCAAGACCTAATAGCAGCAGCTGCCAAACAAAGCTTACCAATAACAGTTACTGCTGCTTTTAGATCGGTCGATGAACAACGTATCCTTTTTAACGATAGACTTACCGCCAGCCCAGCAGCTATATCTGCGGGTAACGCCGATGCGGCAGTTATAGAAACGCTTAAAGCTACAGCACCTCCCGGCTATTCAAGGCATCACAATGGCTTTACGGTAGACATCGCCTGCGGCAATGTAGGCCTGTATGGGTTTTTAGAAACCCCTTGTTTTGTATGGCTATCGAAGGATAATTTTAAAAATGCTAAAGAATTTGGCTGGATACCAAGTTATCCAGATGGAATTAATAGTGTTGGTCCTGAGCCTGAGCCATGGGAATATGTATGGGTTGGCCGGGATGCACTGCTAGAATAGTGTTATGAGCGTTAAAAAAATAGTAGTCTCTGCACTAGCCTTTGTTATAGCGGGCAGTGTAATAATGTACATAATAGTCAATAAGAAATCACTTACTACAGATACGTCTGCGCAGTTGCAAATACAGCAATCAAAAGATCAGTTACAGCCACAAAAAACTTACACCACACTAATCGCTGCAGGAGATTTTATTGCCCATGACGCATTAAATGCGGCCGCAAAAAGTGGTGATAGCTATAATTACACGCCTTTTATAGACCAAATGAAGCCTATTATGCAAAAAGCATCTTTAAAGTTTTGCAACCAGGCTACATTAGTTGGCGGAGCAAATTTTGGGGTTAGTGGATACCCATCATTTAATGCCCCGCTGCCTTTTATTGATGCCATGCAAGACGTAGGTTGCAATATTGTTAACACTGCAAGTAATCACAGCAGTGATAAAAACCAGGCTGCTATAGATGCGAACGTATCTGCATGGGAACAAAAGAATCTTTTAGCTGCTGCCGGGCAAAACAATAGCGCAGCGCAAAAAGCTAAAGTACATTACTTTTTACAAGATGGGGTAAAGTACGCATTTTTGGCCTACACAACCTATACTAATAGCCCTGTGCCTAGTGCGTACGGTGTAAATATGTACAACCGTGATTTTGCAAATTCACAGATTGTGGAAGCAAAAAGTAACGGTGCCCAGTTTATTATTGCTAGTATGCGTTGGGGTACGGAATATTCACCGAATGCCAATGCTTACCAAAAAGCCGAAGCCCAATACTTATCCGATAATGGTGTAGCACTTATATTGGGCCACGGCCCTCATGTTTTACAACCGGTACAGTGGTTAACGGGTGTAACCGGCCAAAAAACGTTAGTGTGGTACAGCCTGGGCAACTTTTTGCATGCCCAGCTAGAACCCGAGACGCTATTTAACGGTGTTGCAGTTATGAATATAGATAAAAAAACAGCTACTATTACAAGTGTAGGTTTTTTGCCAACATACATGCACTATGATTGGACACAACAACAGGCTGCAAAACAAGATTTACTAGCAAGGCGTAACTTTGAACTTGTACCATTAGAAAATGCTGCAGTATTGTTTGCAAAGTCACAACTAAAAACCACTATCCAGACACAAAAAGATCGTTTACAGGCGACGCTTAACACCTATATGCCAATATCGCTAATAACAGCCGCAGAACTCTAGCAGGGCGTACGTGAATTTAGTTTTTATAGTCTGGCGCAGGGCCAGTGCTAAAAAATGCTTCCAAAGTTTTTACTGCATTGCTATTCATCTCGGCGGCTAATTCACGGCCAACATAGCGGTAATGCCACGGTTCGAACATATATCCAGTCACGGCCTCCCTATCATGTGTATATCGCAAAATAAAACCATATTTGTAGGCATTTGCGGCCAGCCATTTACCCTCGACAGTATCAGCAAAACATACATCCAAGTGGCATTTGCCGTCTATACGCGTAAAATCTAGCGCTAAGCCTGTTTGGTGCTCGCTGTGCCCTGGCCTAGCACTGCTACGGTCAGCCTCAGTCTTGCCCATAGACGCTACATATCCATCGTAAAGCACCTTTTGGTATGCAGCAGACCTATACCCACTACCAAATTGCAGTTGCAAGCCGGCCGATTTGCCATCTGCAAATAACTGCGTTAAATCTTCTGCAACAACGCCGCGTATTTTCATTTGCATTTCGCCTGCCCCAAGCCGTAACGGCACGATTACGGTAGTTAAATCACTAGGTTCGTAGCTTATTGGCAAAGCAAAGTGCTTATTTGCAATAAACCAGATGCTTGCAGGGTCTGTGGTGCTGCGCTGTGTTTTATTAAATGTTGGCGGTCCTGCGGTAGCTAAAGTCGCATTCTCAGTTGATTTGACAACAGGAGCCGTAGTCTCGTTTATTGTAAGTACGTACCATAGCCCGCCCGCCAATATGGTGGCAGTTAGTGCAGTTGCAACAATGAATTTTTTCATACCTCACTAGTATAGCGTAAGCTTGCTGTTACACTGTTATTTATATCTGTTATGTGGCACACTATACAAAGTACAATGAATATTAGCGAATATATTACACCAATTACTGTAAACGGGTTACGCGGTAGATTATTGTTTATGCCCAACACTAAACATAAGCAAAACATTCTATTGCTGTACGGGCATCACTCTAGCCTAGAGCGCATGACTGGTGTTGTAGAAGATTTACATCAATATGGTTCGGTAACAATGCCGGACTGGCCAGGATTTGGGGGTATGGATAGTTTTTACAAGATTGGTATGAAACCAACATTTGACGATATGGCGGATTACCTTGCAACTATAATTAAACTACGGTTCAAGGATCGTAAAATAACAGTTATAGCAATGTCTTATGCTTTTGTAGTTGTTACGCGTATGCTACAAAAGTATCCCCACTTAGCAAAAAACATAAACATACTAATTAGCGTTGTAGGTTTTTGTCACAAGGACGATTTTAAGTTCTCGAAAAGCCGATACAGATCTTACAAATTAGGAGCGCAATTTTTTAGCTATAAGCTACCTGCATTGTTTTTTAAAAATGTAGTTCTTAACCCTGCCATCTTACGCTTAGGCTACGGCAAAACACATAACGCTAAGAATAAATTTAAAAACTTAAGTCCCGAACAAGCCAAGCAAGCAATGGATTTTGAAATTCATCTGTGGCGTAGTAATGATTTACGTACGCACATGTTCACGACAGTCGACTTTTTAACTGTAGATAACTGCTCAAAGCAAGTAAAACTACCAGTTCATCACATATCTGTTGATACTGATCAGTATTTTGATAATTTCGTAGTAGAACAACATATGAGAATAATATTTACAGACTTCATTAAACACAAAGCGCATTTAGACAGCCATGCGCCCAGCATTATTGCAGATAAACAAGCAGCTAGTGGCCTTTTACCATTATCGGTCCGCAAACTATTAAAAGGAGCAAAATCATGAAAATAGGTATTGTTTGTCCCTACAACTTATCGTTACCGGGAGGAGTACAACAACACGTTTTTGAGCAAGCTCAAGAACTAAAAAAGCGCGGCTATAAAGTGAAAATTATTACGCCAAAACCACGTACGGCCCTTGTATTTGACGATACCGACGTGTTGTTCTTGGGTAGGTCGCGCCGTATAAAAACACCGCAGCGCACTAGTGTAGACGTATCTGTAAGCGTAGATAGTGATGCAATAGAGGAAATGTTGTCAAAACAAAAGTTTGATATAATACACATCCACGAACCACTCGTACCTATATTAGCTAGGCAAATGTTACCGCGAATTACTGTGCCCGTAGTTGGTACTTTTCATGCTGCCGTGCCAGAAACCGTTTTAGCTAAATCCATTGCAGGTGGTATAGCGCCTTTTGTAAAATCAGTAGTTAAACATTTACAAGCAGTTACAGCTGTATCTAGCGCTGCTACAAGCTATGTAGGCAAATACGTTAGTATTGATGATGTGAAAATAATTCCTAATGGTGTTGATCTTAGAACCTATAAGAAATTACCTCGACCAATTACTCGTAATAACATTTTGTATATAGGTAGGCTCGAAAAGCGCAAAGGCGTAGAGCATTTAGTAGACGCCTTTGCCCTATTTAACAAAAAACATAAAAATGAGCGCTTAATTATTGCTGGTGATGGCCCGAACCGTGAAAAACTAGAGAAACAAGTTGAAGAACTTGGCTTATCTGCCAGCGTAGATTTTTTAGGATACGTATCTGAAGACGAAAAAGTTGATTTACTGCGCGGCTGCCTGGTGTATGTATCGCCGGCACTGTACGGCGAAAGCTTTGGAATAGTACTTATCGAGGCCATGGCAACAGGTGCAGTAGCTATAGGTGGTAACAACAGCGGCTACGCAACAGTTTTAACAGACATTGGAGCAATAGGATTAGTCAACCCATTAGATACTGACTTGTTTGTGTCCAGATTAGAATTATTGATGTACAACGACGCACTTCGTTCGCAATGGTCCAAATGGGCTGCAAAGAGTGTTAAACAGTATTCTTATGCAAAAATAGTAGACGGCTATGAAAAAATATATAAGCAATTGTACAAGGTAAAATAATTTGTGAAAATAGGCTTTGTGCTTGATGATCGTTTAGACAAACCTGACGGCGTACAGCAATATGTGCAATTACTGGGTAGCTGGCTAAGTGCGCAAGGTAACGATGTGCATTATTTAGTAGGAAATAGCCCTGGTGCACTGCAAACAAACGTTCATAACCTTAGTAAAACAGTTAGTGTAAGGTTTAATAAAAATCGTATGGCCATACCCTTACCTGCATCAAAAAAATTAATAGCAGCACTGTTAGCTAAGCATAAGTTTGATGTGTTGCATGTACAAATGCCGTATAGCCCACTATTGGCTGCGCGCGTTATAAAAGCTGCTCCAGTTAGTACTGTAATTATTGGTACATTCCATATATTACCGCACGGTGTACTCAGTAGAATCGGTACTAAAGCATTAAGTGTGGTGTTAAAAAACAACAAAAAACGTTTTAGTGGTTTTATAAGCGTTAGTACTGCCGCGCAAGCCTTTGCAAAAAGTCATTTTGGAATTAACAGTGTTGTCTTACCGAATGTGGTTGATCTTAAACGCTATTCGCTAGGTAAACCAATTAAAAAGTATAGCGACAAAAAAAATATTATATTTTTAGGACGTTTTGTAGACCGAAAAGGCGCAAGATATGCAATAGAAGCATACAAAAGAATGTTAGATCTTGATTCAAAAGATACAGCCGTAAGATTAATTTTATGTGGTGATGGGCCAGATAAAAGTAAGCTTCATAAGCAAGCCAACGCTGTTACAAACCCCAAAAAAGACATTGTTTTTACCGGTTTTTTATCTGAGGCTGATAAACCAAATTTTCTTGCATGTGCTGACGTAGCTGTATTCCCTGCTACTGGCGGTGAAAGCTTTGGAATAGTACTAATTGAAGCTATGGCAAGTGGCGCTTATACAGTTATAGGCGGTGATAACGCTGGCTATAAAACCGTATTAGGTGGCCAACCATTATCCTTAGTTCACCCACAAAATACAGACGTTTTTGCTAAACAGCTGCTGCATTTAATTAGTAATGAAGCGGATGCACTTAAACTCCACCACCAGCAGCAGCAATTAGTAAAAAACTTTGACATTTCATATATAGGTCCGCAAATAGTTGCGTTTTACAATAAACACTTGCACAATAAGGTTTAGGAGATAACTATATTATGTTTAGACGGCACCAACAAGAGTTACAGATCACTATTTCTAACCGTACAATCTTGCGTATTATTGCATTTGGAGTAGGTACCTATGCAGTATTTTCATTTTTTGATAGTATTAGACACCCGCTTACGCTTATTTTTATATCATTTTTCTTAGCGCTCGCGCTTAACCCAGCAGTTAGTTTTGTTACGCGTAAATTAAAAAGTAAAAGCCGAATTAGGGGTACTGCAGCAGCATACATCGTAGTAATGAGCCTACTTATTGGTTTTATTGCACTTGTAGTGCCACCTATAGTAAAGCAATCAAGTAGTTTTGTACGTGATGTACCAAATAAAATCACTAACCTCGAAACCCAAGACAGTACATTGGGGAGGTTTGTGCGTAAGAATGAGCTTAGCGAACAGCTCAACAAGGTAGCGGATGAATGGGCAAGTAATTTAGGTAATACGAGTGGCCCAGTCTTATCAACTGCTAACAGGGTTTTAAGTGTCGTAGTGTCATTTATTACTGTATTAGTACTAACATTTATGATGTTGGTAGAGGGTCCAGCATGGGCTAGCCGATTTATACTTCAGCTGCCAAAGCCCCGTCAAAAAAATGCTAAGAATCTAATGATGCGAATGTATGGTATGGTCACTAGCTTCGTAAACGCGCAGGTTATAATAGCCTTAATCGCTGGTTGTTTTGCAATAATTGCGCTTAGTATTGCTAGTAATATTTTTAATGTATCAATTAACCCAATAGCGTTAGGTGCAATAGTAGCAGTGTTTGGCATTATACCTACAATCGGCAACATTATCGCCGCAGTAGTAGTGTGCATAGCATGTTTATTTACATCCGGACCTTTAGCTATTGCAATGCTAATTTACTTCATAATATATCAGCAGATAGAGAACGCAACAGTTCAGCCTTATATACAGTCACGCAGCAACGATTTGAGCCCAATGCTTATATTTATCGCTGCTATTGTCGGAATAGGATTTGGAGGCTTACTAGGTGGTTTCATAGCAATTCCAGCAGCTGGATGCATTAAGATATTGGTCGATGACTATCTAGACGATAAATCTGCCGTTGAAGATAATAACTAAAAAGTAACTTGGTAATACTTTATTGCAGCCTTGCCCATAACTGGCCCAATGGTGTGTCGCGTAAACTAATACCTTGATTTAACAATTGCAGTCGCAGCGCATCGCTTGCTGACCAATCACTATTTTTTCTGGCATCTTCCCTACTTACTATTAGCTGCTTTTGCTCATCTGTTATATCAACTCTATCATGCAACTTAAGACCAAATAGGCTATCGATTTGTTTAGTGGCAATTGATACAGCTGTAGAATCAACACCAAAATCATCAATTGCATTAAGCATGCCAACAATTACACGTAATGCCTCAGGCGTGTTTAAATCATTACAAATAGCATCTTTTAAATTTACAATAGCTGATTCATAATTTGAAATTAACTTTTCTGATACTAAAGCCTGAAACTGTAAATCAGACCACTCTTTAAACCTATTTAGCAGATTTTGACTTGCCTCTAGGATATCCCAGGTAAAGTTACCTTCAGTACGATAATGCTTAGAAATAACAGTTAGTTTAAAAGCTTCTAGGTCGAAACCTTTTTCTTTAATATCTGATAGTGTGTAAATGTTGCCAAGACTTTTACTCATTTTTGTACCATCTACTTTTATATGGTTTGCGTGAATCCATATGTTAGCAAAAGTGTGGCCTGTATAGGTCTCGGACTGGGCTATTTCATTCACGTGATGAACAGGAATATGATCTATGCCGCCGGCATGAATATCTATAGTATCGCCCAGTAATGATAGTGCCATTACAGAACATTCTAGATGCCAACCCGGAAACCCCACACCCCAAGGACTTTCCCATTCCATATCACGCTTTTCACTGCTAGGGCTAAACTTCCATAAAGCAAAATCAGTTGGGTTTTTTTTGCCCGTATTTTCAACCCTTGCACCGAACTGTAATCCGTCGATATCTAATTTTGCAAGCTTACCATAATCTTTTAAATTACTTGTGTCAAAGTAGACCCCATCTGCAATTGTATAAGTAAAACCTTTTTGTTCTAACACTTTAACAAATTCAATCTGTTGCTGTATATAATCTGTGGCACGTGGCATGTGATCAGGCCTCAGCAAGCCTAGTTGATTGTATGCTTCGTAATCAGCAATTTGTATGTATTTTTCGGCTACTTCCCACGCGGTAGTACCTTCCTGCAGTGCGCTCTTTAACATTTTGTCTTCGCCCGCATCCTCGTCACTGGTAAGATGCCCTACATCTGTAATGTTCTGAACGTGAGTAACTTCGTAGCCGCAGGTTTTAAGTGACCTTACCAAAATATCCCAGTATATATATGACACCCAGTTACCAATGTGCGGTTGGCTGTAAACTGTTAGTCCGCAGGTATACAAAGTGATTTTGTCGTTTTGTATTGGCGCAAGCTGTTCGACTGTCCGCGACATAGTACTGTATAGCTTTACTTTACTCATGATTGTTCAGCTAAAAGTTGTGTAGTTACTTCGATCGTTTGTTGTACCAAAGCTTGGTAATCATCGACTTTATTTTGCTTAAAGCCCGCAGCATAACGGTGTCCGCCGCCACCAAAATGCTCAGCTAGTTTATCGGCA
>JAYUWM010000115.1:0-8930 GCA_043753565.1 bacterium | reverse complement strand
TTTTTTAGTTTCTACAGATAATTTTGTTTCTAGATATAGCTCAGAATCAATACCAAGTGCGTCCTCTAGTATAGCTAGCGTGGCTTCTTCTGCTTCTAGTTCGGGTGCTACCGGCCTATTGTTGTATAGATCGCTAGAAGTTTTACCCGTGTTTTCCCAAGCAGCATCTTCTGCATTTTCACACATTTGATCAAATGTGTTTTGCGCCTTAATTTGTAATTCTAGCTTTGCACGGTTACGGATATCTTCTATGGTAATGGCGTCTAGCTTTATATCTGCGTCGGCTTGTTGTTGCATTTGTGCGTTAACACTAAAAAGCTGCTCGCCAGCCTGTTGTAAGCTAAGTAGTATTGGTTCTTGGGATATTTGAACTGACATATTTTTTTCTGGGCGCTTTCGCCAGTACTCCTGTTAAATAGAGGGCAATTATATCATTAAAGTAGCTATATTGTCAAATATATTTACTAAATGTGATTACTAGGTTTGTTTATTGTTGGGGCGGATACTGATATGGCTGTTGAGCTTGAGGCTGTGGTGGCTGATACGGCTGAAGAGGTTGCTGTGGCACACCCATGCCTGGGGCTGGCTGTTGCGGCTGCGCATATTGCGGCGCTGGCTGGTATTGGGGCGCAGCTTGCATAGGTTGCTGGGGTTCTTGGCCCGTCAAAGGCTGTGGTTGGGCGGGCGCAGCATATTGTGCAGCCGCCGGCGCCTGCGGCGCCGATACCTGCTGCGGTAAAGCGCTAGTGACGTTTGCTACAGACATACTTTGGGTAACAATACTCGGTGCTACTGCCTTAATTTCGTTTTTAAGTCGCTCTAGTTCTTCGGCTACAACCTGTTTGTAATTGGGGAAGTTAGATTCTAGCCATGTTAGTGCACCTGCTTCGTCATTGCGGTTAATATAGGCCTCGAACTCGTCAAGTTGGGCATCTGTCATTTGTTCAGCAAGTTTCATACCTACACGCATCTCAAGGGTCTCGTAAATGTGAGCTAACATTTTATTTTTTTCGTCTGCTGGCAATGAACCGAGACCAAGTTCTACCAAAAAATTATTATCAAGTTTAAACATATATTTACCTACCTAGATTGTACCAGAAACAGCACAATTATTATTGCAATAATTACAATTGCGGTTACAAATCCCCCCGTTATTGCTTTTTTATACACCACACTCTGGCGCACCTGCTCTAAATCTTCGGCTTGGTCTTTGGCTGCCTTGTGTGATGCCGCTTGTGCAGCTGCAATTGCGGCTGCATTTACCTTTGCCTGAGCGTCGGCGCTAGCCTGCAGTGCGGCCCACGCGCCAGCCGATTGCTTATCCATATCTTTATGTTCATGGCTTAGTTCGTATGCAATATCTTTACTATCGTCAGTTACCTCTTTGATTTCGGCGTGCAATAGCTGTTCGGCCACCCGCTTTTGTTCGGGCTTGGGCTGTTGGTTCGGGGTTTGCTGTATTATGCGGTCTACAGTCTCGGGTTTTGCTGCCGGCTTTTCGACTGTTTCTAAAGTCTCTATATTTTTTATTACTTCTTTAGTTTTTATAACTTCGCTAGTTTGCTGGGTTGGTTGTAGAGCACGTTCAGGTGCTTTAGTAATTTCTGGGCTACGCTGCTCACGGACTACATGCTTAACATCCCGCTCGATATCCTTTTGGCGGCGTTCTATGCGGGCTTGGCGCATGCGTTCGGTTGTATTCGGGCTATAAACAACCCGCTCGGGTGCGGCGCTGCGCTCGATAATTTGCGGCTGAGGGGCTGCTGCTTCTGGGATGTAAGTTGTAGTTGCCTCGGGTGCGGCGGTTAGTAAAACTTCGTCTGGCACGCGCTCGTACACGGATGTAGGCGGGAGTTCTGGCGCTGTATCGGCTACTTCAGGTTGTGGTATATCAATTAACTCTGTTGCAGCTGTTTGCTCGGGTGCAAACTCGGCGGCGGGACGCTCGGCGGTTTCAGCGGGTGCAACAGCGTCTACAATCTCGCCGCGTTCAAAAAATAAGCCTGTTGCACTAGCCGCCGGTGCACCGTCTACAGTTTCTTTTTGGGCTACGCTACTAAAAAGTATGCGCCAAGCACGTGCAAAACGACTTTTTTTGTCTTTGTTCTTTTCTTCGTCTTCTTCGGCTTCTTTTTTATCTGCCGATTTTTCACTAAAAAGTTCCTGCAAAAATAACTTAAAACGACCGGTTTCGGGCGCTTTAGTGACTGGTTTTTCAGATTGTTCTGTTAAATCTGGCGTAAGTTGGAAACCTTCTGCCATAATTATCTCCTATAAGGTTCGGGCTACGGTTTCCCTAGTAAAGAACTCAATCCTGTCGCCTTCTTGCAAATCTATACGAGCAGCTGTCTTAAGGCTAACACCGCACATTTCGCCCTCTTGCACTTCGCTAGTCTCTACGGGGCCACGCTTAAGTAGCACTGCTTCAGCTTCGGCCAAAACTTCTTTGCCCCTAAAAATCTTAACCATACTTGGCACAACAAGTTTGCCTTTGGTAACTTCGCCGCCGCAAATAATATCGTTCTTGGTAGATTTAAATATTGCTTTTACTAACAAACGTCCAAGATCTGTCTCTACAATTTCTGGGCTTAAACGGTTTGTAAGTTCCGCTTTTACGTCGTCAATAAGTTCGTAAATAACTTTATACAGCCTAATTGGCACTTTGTCGCGGTTAGCAAGTTGGCGAACGCCAGTTGGGAACTCTACATGGAAACCGTACAATACCGCGCCGCTGGTTGCGGCTAAGTGCACGTCGTTTTCGGTAATATTACCTACGCCGCTACCTACAACTTTAACCGATACTTCAGTAGTTTCGAGTGTTTTTAGGCTATCTATAACTGATGTAAGTGACCCTGCAACGTCAGCTTTTACAATAATGTTAAATTGCTGTTGCTGATTACTCTGCGAGATTATGCGTAGCAAATCTGCGCTACCCATATCTAGTTTGCCAGAAGTGCCTTTGGCGGCAGTGGCTTCTTGGGATGCAGCGCGGGCCAGCTTTTCGTTAGCAAATACAGTAAAAATATCGCCAAACTCTGGCATAGATTTTAGGCCAGTAATAATAACAGGCGTCGATGGGCCGGCATCTTTTTTAGGTTTGCCGTCAGTGCCTTCTAGGTTGCGTACTTTACCAAGCGCAGATCCGGCCACTATAAAGTCACCGGCGTGCAAGGTACCAGATTCAACAAGTGCTATAGCAACTGGGCCGCGGCCCACTTCCATGTGGGATTCAATAACCAAGCCCTCGGCTGGGCCGTCAGCACGGGCAGTAAGTTCTTCAACGTCAGCAATTAGCAAAATCATGTCTAATAGTTCTGGTACACCTTGGCCAGTTTTGGCGCTAACAGGCATGATTACGGTGTCGCCACCCCAATCTTCTGGCATTAAATCATTTTCTGACAACTGCTGCTTTAGCTTGTTAATGTCGGCGCCTTCTTTGTCTATTTTGTTGGCGGCAACCAGCATTTTAACGCCAGCTTTGCGGGCAAAACGTATAGCTTCAAGCGTTTGCGGCTTAATACCGTCGTCTGCGGCAACAACAATAACAACAAGGTCGGTTAGGCGGGCACCATGCTCACGCAAAGCCGCAAACGCCTCGTGGCCTGGGGTATCAAGTAAAGTTAACAAGCGCCCATTTTTTTCAACCTGGTAGGCACTAATGTGCTGAGTAATTCCACCGGCTTCGCCCTTGGCAACTTGTGCACCACGTATAGCATCTAGCAAACTAGTTTTACCATGGTCAACATGGCCCATAACAGCCACAACTGGTGGGCGAACGGTTCCCCCAACAGCCTTATTACGCTCTTTTTTTAGAATTGGGGCATCTGCTGTACGCTGAGTTAACTCAACATCCATACCAAGCTCGCCAACAATAATCTGAGCAGTATCAAAGTCAATTTTTTCGTTGACTGTAACCATCATGCCGTTTTTAAATAGCTCGCCGATAAGCTGAGCTGGGGGTATGCGGAGTCGTTCGGCTAGTTCACCGACAGTAATAAGACCATTTATTTCAAGCGAACTTGTATCTGCCATTGGTGACTCCTTCCCTTTTTAACTACTTCTTTAAACTTAGTGCAATTTTGCGTGCAGCGGTATCGATATCGATAACCTTAAACTGCTTGGTTTCGCCAACTTTGAAAACTTTTTCAGGGTCTGTACCTTCGTCGTCGCTCATTTCTGATACGTGCACTAGGGCTTCAACACTTGAACTTAGCTGTACAAATGCGCCAAATGGAGTAATGCGGGTTACGCGGCCTTCGACACCGTCGCCCTTTTTGAATGACTTAACTTCGTTCATCCATGGGTCTTCTTGCATTTGCTTAAGGCTTAGACTTAAGCGGTCTTTGTCGATAGCTATAATTTTAGCCTGAACGTTATCGCCAACTTTTACGTATTTGCGTGGGTCTTCAACGCGCTCCCAGCTAATTTCACTGATGTGAATCAAGCCTTCGATACCGTCAACGTTCACGAATGCACCAAAGTCGATAACACCAGTTACGATGCCGGCAACACTGTCGCCAACTGCAAGCTTAGCAAAGCGCTCTTGCATGTCATCTTTCATAGCTTCTTTTTCGCTAAAGATCAGCTTGTTTTCTTTGCGGCTGACATCAAGTATACGTACGCGCAAAGTTAATTTGATCAAAGCATTTAGCTTCTGCAAAATTTCGTCTTTATCTGCGCCAGATACGCGTGGGTAGTGTTCTGGTGCTAGTTGGCTTACTGGCAAGAAGCCACGTATACCTTCTAGTTCTACTAACAAACCACCACGGTTTGCATCGTAGGCCTGAATTTCGATTGTCTCGCCTGATTCTTGTACGGCAACCAATTGGTCCCAACCACGGTCTTTAGCAGCACGCTTCATGCTTAATAGCGCGTGGCCTTCATCCATTTCTGGGTCGACAACGCTTACGGTTACTGCTGTACCTAGGTCAAGGTTTTGGCCATGGCCAACTTCGCGGCGCATTACAACACCGGTACCTTGGGCACCAAGGTCTATCCAAACCTCATGTTTTTTAACAGATGTAACAACGCCTTCTACGACGTCGCCCACTTTTAATGTTCCGATTTCTGATGACGCTAAAAGGTCATCCATTGTTATAGCACTAGACATGTAAATATGTCTCCTTATTTTCTGTGGCGCACCTTAGTACGTTTATCCACTAGACTTGGGTGTTATTATACTCTGTTTCGTATCTGTAAGCAACCTTGTGCTATTTACCTTATGCGTTCTTCGGCTCGCGAGAAAGACTTGTAAAAATCTGGGCGTTCTTTGGCAACATCTAAACCAAGGCTTTTAGCCACAGACGGCAGGCTTTGCCCAAAAAATGCATTATCGTATTTTGCAGCTTCCCCGCCGGCAGTTATTTGCTGCTGATTTAAGAATAAATGTACCAGCTCAGCGGCGGCACCACTGTTACCTAGCACGCCGGCAATCGTGTCTGGCACCTTACCTCCTTCGACAGTCTCACTAATTAAGTCAATCTTTGCGAGAATAAATGCTTTGAGTTCGACTTTTTTCTGTCCAGCTAATACTATATCAGACAATGCTTCTCTTGAGATGTCGCCTAAGACGTCACGTTCATACACAAACTGGCCACGTCTATCGGTAGGAATAACGAATATTGGCTGATCGGCCTCCACAGAAGTAGCTTCATCTGACTTATCTCCAAAAAGTTTATCCAGCTTTGTCCTAGATGCCGATACTCGCTGATCACGTTCCTGTTGTTCTGCTACCGTACGGGTTGCTTGGTTCATTTCGGCTTCGATTGTGCGTTGTTTAAGGACCAGTACATCACGTATACCGCGTGTTTCTTCTACAAGCTGCGTCACAGTTTCAGAACGACCAGTTAATCTCTGCTGTTCGTAGGCCGCTAAATCTTGTTCGACCAGCCCAAGAAGTGTGTCAACAGCCATCGCCTTTAAGCCTATGTCTATATCTCCCTGCAGGGTAGTGATTGACTGGGCGGTCAGCAACGCACCGTTTACTTCATCGGCTGACCAATCGTCATTTATGGCTCTATCTGCATGATCTTTCAGAACACCTAGGGCATCCTTCTCGGAGATTGGCTGTAGACCCTTAGCGTCAAGATTAGCACGGTTTATTTCAACTGCGAGATTACGACTATCATCAGACCATTCCGAACTTCTCTCCATCTCTCTTTGAGCTGTATCAAATCGTTTTGGATTGTCGGTATCGAGCAGGCTGTTTGAAGCAAAAAAGAGCTCTCTGGACATAGGTCCAGCCTTAGCCGACAACTCCTGAAGACTTTCAGCCAACACAAAACCACGTTCTTGTATGTGGGTGCTATTAGCGTGGTTAGCTTCGACCGATGTAGTAGGTATTTCTGACATAGTTTTTGTTATAATTTAATACCTGTATATATTAGCATATTTATTGCATTTTGTCCACTATTACCTCTTATGCTAAACTAGTAACCATGAGCAATATACTAGCCATCGACGTTGGTGGAACAAAAACCCTACTAGCAAGTTTTGACGCAAGCGGCAAAGTGGTAGAAAAGTTCAAGTTTGCTACGCCTACTGACTATGCAGTTTTTGTACAAGAACTTATAACGGCTGTTGCTAACCTTACAACAAAGAAATTTGAAAAGTGCGTGATCGCCATGCCCGGAACTATCGACCGCAATGCCGGAATTGCACTAGAATTTGGAAATTTGCCGTGGCATGATATACCAATTGTTGCCGACCTACACCAAGCACTTGGCATACCTGTGCGCGTAGAAAATGACGCCAAACTAGCTGCGCTATCTGAAGCCCATTTGCTACCAACTTACCGCAAGGTTTTATACATCACAGTCAGCACTGGTATAGGTGGTGGGCTCGTGATTAACGGCAAATTAGACCCAAATAGCATAAAGGCAGAATACGGCCGAATGTTGTTAGAACACGATGGTAAATTGCAGTTATGGGAAGCATTCGCCAGCGGAAAAGCTATAGTAGCAAAGTTCGGTAAACGGGCCGATGAAATTGACGATCCAGCCACCTGGTATGTAGTCGCCCGCAATATTGCGCTTGGTTTGATTGATGTAATTGCTGCAACAACCCCTGACGTGATTGTAGTTGGCGGCGGCGTTGGTAGCCACTTTGATAAGTTCGGCGAAAAGCTTATAACAGAACTAAAAATATATGAAGACCATTTGCTACGCGTACCACCTGTGTTTGGTGCGCAGCGTGCCGAAGAAGCCGTTATTTACGGCTGCTACATTCTAGCTAAGCAGTAAGTGCTTATGGTTGCACCTTGCTAGTTGCAACCGTCATACTAAGCTGTAAGTGAAGCAACTACTTAAAACCCTTACCACTGATTACCCTGACATGCAGTTTGTGCAATCAGATAAGTTTTACTGGTCTCCGCAAAACAATACAGTGTACTACAACAATACAAGGCTAAGTGACATTACTTCCGAATGGGCCTTGCTGCACGAACTAAGCCATGGGCTTTTGGGCCACAGCCACTACAAAACAGATGTAAGTTTGCTGCGCCTAGAAGTCGAGGCTTGGGCCGAAGCCCAGCAAGTTGCCAAAACCTACGGTATTAATATAGATGAAGACCATATACAAGACTGCCTAGACACCTACCGTGATTGGCTACACGCCCGCAGCAAGTGCCCCACCTGCGGCGAACACGGCCTGCAAAGCAACACAGGCGACTACGAATGCATTAACTGTGCCAGCACGTGGCACGTGAGTAACCAACGCTTCTGCAGGCCCTACCGCCGCCAGCTTGGCAAATAAAAAAGCCCCATATAAAGGGGCTAGTTTATAAATAAGGGCTTAAAAGTATTTAAGCGCTTTTTTTGCTTGTGCGGCGGCTAATACGGCCACCTTTTGCACCAGCAGCACGTGCTAGATCACGGTTAGCGAAAAAACCACCAGTAGTGCCTTTTTTGCCACCACTTGCACCGATTTTTGCATAAAAATCAGCACCGTATTTTGCTTTGTTAGTTGCAGCAGCAGCTTTGCCGCCAGCTTTTGTTCCAGCCATTTTAGACTCCTTAAAAATTTCTTTTACTAATACTCCGCCCTGAAATAAGCCATCCAATCCGCGCCCACCAGCGGGGGTTGAATGTAAACAAAAAAGAGGCACTTGGTTTGCTCTTTCGAACATACTTCTGTGACCCTCTTTTGTTGCTTCTTTCGAAACTAAGTAAATATTAGCATAATGACACGCTTATGTCAATAATATTATCTAAAATAGTTATGTTTGCACTGCGCCGAATATTTACCGTACCTGGCAAAGCCCAGTAAACCTACCTGATAAAAGTTAATTAGGCTAGTGCTGTGCTATAATTTGGCCCATGGATCTAGACTATTCTACAATTATAAATTCACGATACTACGCTAAATATAAGAAGTTAATGTATACATCGGGTAACCAGAAATTAAAGTTCGTTTTCATATTCTTTGGCAGTATAATATTAGTTTTTGCTGCCATGGCTCTGGTACCAGTTCTAATCCCTGTAGTTATATTTGTGGTGTTTACGGTAATAGGTGTGGGCTTATACAAATTAATAAAACAAGGCTCCAAAGATTGGCAGCTTATTCAACAAACCTTATCTGAGTTCGCTAGGCAAAATTCTTTTAGCTACCAACAGGCTCCATTTGCGCAAGTCACCGGTAATGATATACCCGATATCAAACTAACCCTGCCTTTCAAGGCAACATTACAGACAAATAGCGGATATATGAGGGGGATTTATAAAAACTTACCATTCGACTATATAAGTGGCGATTTATTACTTGTTGATTATAGGGGCATATCGGCACAATCAGGTGGCCAAGAAACTAGGTCACTAACAGCTTTATCTATTACTTTGCCTATTACTTTGCCAAAAATGTATGTAGATACAAAACGCAATAATATAGCGGGTTTTGAAGCCAAATCTAACAATATAGAAAATCTGCAGCAGTAC
>JAYUWM010000114.1:0-2938 GCA_043753565.1 bacterium | reverse complement strand
TCCCGCTATGGGCGGACTTTGCGAGATTTGTATAAAGGATCACCCCGAAGAATTTGAATGCAAGGACGAAAATTGTTCAGACAAGGGCAAAGGACAGCATTTCCACCCCGATGAACGGTCGTACTTTGTTGATGAGAATGGTAAAAGTGTCGGCTAGTTAGCCAGTTCTTTTTGCAGTTCGGCGATTAGCTTGTCGGAGTAGCCACGACCGCCTCTATCAGTCGGTGGCATAGTCAGTTTTAGTTCAAAAGGTAGTTGGGTTATAAAGTCATCATACCTTGGAAATCGCCATTTAGCAGGCCTGTCCGGCCTTGCCCGACATAACTATCACGGCAACATAACCTAACATCATAAAAAGAACGGCTAAAATTGACCATACATTAAATTTAGACTCTTTTTTACGGCTGTGTAGAATCGAATAGATGATTATTGCAAAGCCTAATGCTAGCATAATGCTTGCACCTGTTACCTGGAAGACCTGTGCATTTTGAAATTCTGTAATTCTTTGGGGATCTATAACGCCACCTGGAAGATAGTAGATCCCGTCACAGTAGTCGCCGCCACCACGCGTGAAACCATATCCAAGTATATAAACCAATGGCCCAATAAATATCGAAGCTGCAGAGTAAATGTAAGTAAATTTTGAAGGGCTCTTTAGTAATTTCATTTGCTCATTATATCCTTTATAAATTTTTTTAGTATATCCACGCGCAGAGTAGGGTGTGGATATAACTTTTCGTGTCTACACTTACTGAACTCATACGGTGTACCTTACCATAACAGGGGTAAAAAGGCCAAAATTCACCACTTGCAGCAAATATAACTAAATTGACAAAAGACCTATAAACATGTATAATCTACCTCTGTAATGTTGGTCGAGGTATTTATCTCCCATTGTTACGTTTTTTGACAAGGTAGTATCATATAAGTAGCAGGGGTAGAGTTTACTCCCACCTGTGAAAGTATTAGTTTTTCTTTTGTATTTTTGTTTGTGAGCAATTAGCTGCTAATTATTTAGCATCTGTTTGCTCACAAACAGCTTATGGTTACACCGCCAGTGTATCAGTTTGCCTGTTAGTAAGAAGTTAGATGACTTAAATGGGTCTCATTTGCCTTTAAAATTGTCTAGCGACTAGTGCAGTGCAGCTGTCTGCATTGGTAAGTAATCAGTATCCAACCCCGCAAACCTATAGGAGGTACGCTTTGAACAAGCGACGCGGATTCCTGTCCATCGGAGCATTGCTTGCGATCATCTTCGCATTCTTCTCCCTTAACGCAATCGGCGCATCAGCCACCAGTAACAAGGTGACGATTTGCCACGCAACATCCAGCGAGTCAAACCCGTGGGAACGCCTAGTCGTTGACGACAACGCAACCGCTGGTCACTTTGAAGAAAGCGGCACACCACTGTCAGGTCATGAAGACGACATTCTGTTGTCGGGTGACGTTCCGTGTCCCACCGAAGAGGAGTCCTTGGCATCAGCCACGTTCACTCTGGAGTGCTTCGCTGAACAAGCCCAACTAGTAGCGAATGTTGCTGTTTCTGGCCCCGTACCTGATGCATTCCTGACACTTGTCACGACCAGCGGCTCGTTGGATCCGGACGTGCAGGACATCAACTGGGTTACCAGGAGCTATGCTGTTTTGTCGGCAAGTGCCTTCGGAGCAGATGTAGGTGACAGCCTGACAGCAAGCCTCGTTTTAGGAAGCACAACGGTAGACAGCCAGACCTTCACGGTCCCCGACTGTTCACCCGAAGTGACCACTACGACGCAACCAGCGCCGACAACTACTGTGCCAACAACACCGACAACGGTACCCGTGGTAACAACCACACCGCCAGTTGTGACAACAGTTGCGCCGCCCACCAAGCTGCCCATCACCGGTTTGCCATCCGTTGTGCCTATCGGTGCAGGAATCTTGATATTCGTAGGTGGCACGCTGTTGTTGATCCGCCGACGTGACTGGAGCAAGCTGGGCATCTAGCCAAAAGCAGGGGGGGCATTACGCGCCTAATCATTGTGACGAAATACTCACAACCCCTAAGCTTTAGGCTTTCAACTGCGGTAGCAATTAATACAGAAGAAGGGCCAACAGGGTAAAAGTTTGTAAGCTTATGCTTGCTATATAACTTTTCACACCCCGCACTACCTTGTCCTTCTCTCTTTATTTAGAACTAAGTTCTAGCTAAAGACAGAATAATTGCACGACTATTCCGTGCATACACAAAATAGTTTATACTTACCAATATGGTAAAGCTAAAAAGCAAAAAAGTTGCTGCTTTTTTGGGGGTAATACTGCTACTAGTAGTGGCATCGTCAGTCTATGTATTTGTTATAAAAGACAATAAGCCCGCTAATCCTACGGTCACCACTAAATCTAAAGAAGAAATTGATAAAGAAAACGCTAGGCTGTACGCAAAGAATTTAGCTGATATAGATAAATTACGGGAAGATGCCATCACAAGTAATATTAAAGACATACAGGTCCTTGCAATGTATAAGAATTTAAATACAAAGGACTATGATTCTGTAATATCCGTGGGTTCTAGCCTTTGTAAACAGGCAGTAGGTAGCGATCAATATTTTTGTTATGAATTCTACGGCCAAGCGTTAGCGGCTAAAAATGACTTTGCTGCCTATGTTACCTTAGGCAACGAGGCGCTGCAGAGCCCAGGTGTTAAAGCGAATGAGATTGCCGTACAAACATGGAATATTAACCTTAAATACGCTAAAAAAGGCCAAAACCCATACGTTATAACGCCTGAAATGGATGCAGAGGCAAGGCTATGATGATGGTATCCGCCTGGAATTATAAAAAAAGACCTATTTTAGTTGGGTTGACAGTGTTTATTGTGTGCCTGGTTACTTTATTAATTGGTGGCGGTAAAGTACACGCAGCGCCTCTTGCTGCGGCGACATTCCCTAACCCTGCGGCA
>JAYUWM010000113.1:0-2952 GCA_043753565.1 bacterium | reverse complement strand
TAGCTAGAGTTGTGCGGAACCATACATCCATAACTTCATCATTCCAGCGGCCACTTGCCTGCCAAACATCTTTTTGTTGCAATGCGGTCAGGCTAATTTCGTTACCGCCAATGGCGTTCATTTCTTCGCGGATAATTTGAATAATGTTTTCTAAGACTCGCTTACCTAGCGGCAAGAATGTATATACACCGGCCATTTCTTTGTGAATAAAGCCAGCTCTTATAAGTAACTGGGCGTTTTTGGCTTGTTCGTCTGCAGGTGCTTGTTTGCGGGTACGTGTAAATAACTGGGATGATTTCATAGGTTTTATTATAGATGAGTAATTACTTAAGGACAAACAGAGTCATGAATGCTATAAGGTTTTTGAGGGCATGAATACCTATTGCTGGCCAAAGCGACCCAGATTTTTGGGTTACATAAACCAACACTAACGACAACACCAAAGTATCTAGTGCAGCAGCATAATTAAGTGGCGTACCGCTACCTATTTCTAGGTGGGCGACGGCAAACAAAACGCTGACCACAATACCCGCAGCAGGCACAGTTATGTATTTTTTTAAGCTGCTAAACAAATAACCCCTAAAAACTATTTCTTCGGCTATTGGCGGAAGTATGACCAACGATAAAAATGCCCACATTAAGTCGTAGCCAGCGGGATTGGTGTAGCCCAATTGCTGGGCTTGATCGGTATCTACTAAACCTGTTAGGCTTACAATGCTGATTACAGCAATAAAAATAACAAAGTATACGGCGTAGCCCTTGATTACCCACTTACCTACCTGCTTTATAGCAGGGCGCTTATTTAGCCCAATGCTACCCAGTGTCTTTTTTTGGCGCTTAAGAAGTAAATATATAAAATAGACCGTAAAAAATTCAATAAACAAAATTAGTAAGAAACGTGCAACAGCGTGTGATTCAAATGCCCAGGCAATGGTTTGTTGGTCTTTACCAAGTGCGTAACCTATGAATGAAAGTGCACTTACACCAGCTATTTGGCCCCCTATGAACACGGCGAACGTTAAGGCAATAGTGCGCAGTGCGTGCAGCCTATTTTTTACAAGTGGCTGCAGCATTTGTTTCCTAAGACCTTATTCTGTTTACATCTACCACTGTTGTTAACAACACCAGTGTCATAACAATCATAAAACCAACTATTTGGATTTTTTCTTCTGTTTTTTGGGTAAGTGGCTTTTTAAATAGCCTAAATGCCAGCATAGTGTACAGCCGGCCGCCGTCAAGTGCCGGTATTGGCAGAATGTTCATTATAGCCAGCGTTAAAGATATTACGGCAATAATAAATAGCATAAACCCAAAGCCCAGCCTTGCACCCTGATAAAGGGTTTGAACTATACCCACAGGCCCTGCCACCTGACTACTAGCAACAGTTTGGCCTGACTGCCGGGCCTGTTGATTACCAGTAAGCCCACCAGCAACTATAGACCCTAGACCCTTTAGGGCGCTGCCTAAGCCGCGGAACGTAGCAACTGTAATATCTTTAGTTACACCGGCTGCAACAACAGGTGCAGTGTAGGTGCTGCGCCGCAGCTGTATACCGTATTCGTCACTGTAAGATGCAACGCCAAGGTATGGGCTGGAATTATTAAGTGATACTTGTACAACATCGAACTTTTCGCCGCGTCTAAAGGCTACATCTACCTGCTTACCGGCATTACCGCTGGTTTGCTGGCTTAGTGTATCGGGCAGGTCTATAACTACGCCTGCGATACTTAAAATTTCATCGCCCGCTTGCAAGCCGGCTTTTGCTGCTGGGCTACTATCTACCACTGATGAAAGTAGTATTACGCCCTTGTTATCGTAGTCACGGATAATTTTGGTATCGCTAGCTACTGTAAACTGTTCAAACCCTAAAGTTCTGGATAAGTTTGGCATACCAATTACGGCAACAATGGTAAACAAAACATAGGCCGTTATTAGGTTCATGCCAACTCCGGCGACCATAATAATTACCTTAGCCTTCAGAGTGGCTGCACCAAAACTACCCTTGCCCGTATCGGCATCGTGTTCACCCTTTAGGCGTACAAAACCACCCAGTGGCAACCAGTTAAGCGTATACTCGGTGCCATTTTTTTTGGTTAGCACCTTGGCTTGCGGCGGAAACCCTAAACCAAATTCTTCTACATCTACACCATTTTTGCGGGCAGCTATAAAGTGGCCCCATTCGTGTATAAGTACTAGTGATATAAACAATAAAGCACCCAGAATAAAAATAGCAATCATTACGTACAGTATACAGGTTAGTATGTAGGAGTTGCTATAAAATCTGCCTGAGTTGAGTAACTACCTGTAGGTGTAGATGTAGTCGCTACTGCTGCAAACTTTAGTATAAGAGCTTCGTTAGATACAACCTTGATAGTTGATGACACACTACTGGCAATAGTGGTTGCTGTACCGTTTTGTACCCAAGCAAAACCGTTAGTTGTACCGAACGCATTGGCTGCTGCTCCTATATAGTTAGTTTGCGGCGCAAGATTAAATGACCCTGCAGTGTAGTTGCACGTATAGCCACCAGACGCAGCAACAGGTACGTTGAAGCAGGAATTACCGGCTATAGTCATACCAAACTGTTCGGTAGCAGCAACCAGGGCTGTCTGTGTGGCAGTACTGTTAAAACATTGATCTATACCCCCTGAGGTTGCATCCAGGCCTGATGTGCCTGAACACGAAATAGTAGCAACCTTTAACCTACCGCCTGTTGCGCCGTCTTGTACTGCCTTGTATTGTACTACTGCCCCAGTGTTTGCATTGGTTAATAACATTGCATATGCATTGCGGGCATCACCACCTGTTGTACTTGATACCGGTGTAACTGCGGCTGTTGTTGTACCAACTACGCCTAAATCCACACTAGTACCATCAGCTCCTGAACATGATGTAACGTCAGCACTGTTAGCTGCGTTACGAAGTGCGTTAGTACCGTTAGCACCAACTGCG
>JAYUWM010000112.1:0-2983 GCA_043753565.1 bacterium | reverse complement strand
AACTATTAGCGAGAGTGCTGGTTTTTTTGTTTTTAGATTTCCCACCAAATAGACCCATGTAGCTAGTATTGCCTCTGTTTTATATATGTATTATCCCTGTTTTAAAGCGTTAACGCAATAAGCAATATTTAGCACATAAACGTCGTATCTTAGCGGGCGGATACAACAAACTTCTTATACAATGAGTTTGCGGTTAAAAACAAAGACTGCACCTAAAGTACTTGATCTGCAATTTGGATCGGGTGCTCTTCTATTTCGCGTGGCCAACGCAACGAAACAATCACGCTGCCCACAAGGAACGTAAACAATATGGCTAAACTTACGCCAATGTATACATGGAATCCAAGCGGCGCGGCAATCATCTTGAAACCAATCCAAACTAATATTCCGGCCAAAGCCCAGTTTAGGGCCCAGAATTTAACTGCTACCGACCGGTATACAAAAAACAGTGCCCTTAAACCCAATAAGGCAAAGACGTTGCTACTATATGCTATAAACCTATCTGGGCTTACGGCTAGAACTGCCGGAACGCTATCTATGGCAAACATAATATCTGTTAACTCTATCAACAATACAACTGCGGCCATCATCGTCAGCATTCGTTTACCATCTTTTACGACTGTCATTTTATGACCAACAAACTTAGGGTAAACCGGCAAGATTCTTACAATCAACTTCCACATCCATTTTTCGGTTATTTCAACTTTTTCTTCCCTTATACCGCCACCCCTCGCCTCTTGGAATGCTTTCCAGGCTGCATGTAATAATATTAATCCAAAGATAATACTTACCCATTCAAATCGTTTTAACAGTGCTGTACCTGCAATGATAAATATTAGCCTAAAAAATATCGCACCAGCAACGCCGTAGTTTAGCATTCGGCGTTCTAATAACGGGCTAACTTTAAAACTAGTAAATATAAGGCCTATTACAAATAGGTTATCCAGGCTTAGCGCTTTTTCAATTGCCCAGGCCGCTAGGTATTCACCAGCTGCTTGTGAGCCAATAAACATAAAAACTGGAATGGTAAAAAGTAAGGCTAAAGAAACATAGAAAACTGACCATTTTACTGCTTCTTTAAACTGTATTACGTGGTCTTTTTTTGTATGAAACGCTTCTATAAGTGCATAGCCAATCAAAGCACCTACAACCATTGCGTACATAAACCACGGCACGTCGTAACTATAAAGTTTGGTACTCTCAGTAGCAGCAAATAGTGATAACATTGCTTTTGATTATACTATAAATCGGTAATTTGGGCGGGACTAAAGTTGCCAGCCAGCTAGCACAAAGCGATACTGGCTTAGCCTAACTCCTCCAACTAACACTTTAAATAACCAGACAGCCAAGAATAGACTAAACGCAACGTATTAAGCATATTGTTATAAATGTGAGATTATGTGCTTAATGGATTATAGGTATATACCGTTTATCAGATTACTTACAGATGATACGTCTAAAAAAGTGCACCTTAAGCGAATACTGCCCGAAGTCATTTTTGTACTAGGTTCTTTTGCTTCAGTCTTTTGGTGGCCCCTTAGTACGCAAGATATGCTTGGTAAATTAATACTTGCTACTTGGCTGGTCATATATTTATTACTTGTTTCGTTGATGTTAGTTAACTACAAGACCGCTCGATTGGCCAAAGTGCTAGTGCATCCGCTAGCAATAGTCTCTGTAATGTACTCGGTACTTGTTAGCATACAGGCAGATAATATTTATTACTTATTAGGGGGCGTCGTTGGCGGTGTTCTTATCGCCTGCGTGCCATATATCCTGTATATAAAAACAGGTGATAAGATTATTGGGTTCGGTAATGTAAGGGTTGCACTAGTTGCGGGTATTATTCTAGGGTTTAAGCAAACTATGCTGTGCTTAGTAATAATACTAGCGATGTTTGCGGTAGTTTTGCTTATAAAACTTGCTAAGGGTACCTACAGTAAAAAACAACGTATTATACAAAGCAACGAAGTTGGCATTATGTGGGCTTTAGCAATAACTATTTGCGTGTTATTTGGTGAACGTATCCTGGCTTGGATATTTTAAATGCATATGGCTTACAGGGCTTTTAGTACTTTATAGATTTCTACCATGGCTAAGGTATCGAGGCAACAATACTTGAGGAGATTATCTAAGATCTGTTGTTTCTCGTCGTCACGTTTGCCGTCTAGTACTGCTTCCATCCATAATCGTTGTGCTGTTCCACCTTCTGAAATATCAAGATTCGTATGTGACAACTCAGGGATTAGTGCCGGCAGTACATACTTAATCGACGCACTACCCTTAAATCCAGAATCTACGTACCAATTTTTCGCAAACGGAGTCATTAGATCGACTATACGGCCATTTAATTTTTCATAAAATTCGGCATATTCTGGTAAAAGTGAGCCAATTAAAGTGTTACAACTCTTCTCAAAACCCATATTCCAGGTTATTACTGTACCGCTGTCGCCTACTTGTGACATCAGTGCTTCGGTTAGTTGTTTAGCAGGATTAGATTTATCTTTATGCAAATACTCATAGTGTTTTATTTTGGCATCAGGGCTTTCTAGTACATGCAAAGAATACTGAAATGGTAACTGCTGATATGGTTTAAGCCCGTCGAAATACGGCACTAGGCTTCCCAGTGTCTCATAGTCGAAGAAGTACAGCGGGTATGTGAATGTTTCAAGATATTCATTAACTTTATCTTTGTTAACTGTTGGCACTCCCATACGAAACGCTTCAACCTGTAATTTTTGTTTTGGTTTAAGTACAAAATCCCCAGGGATATCTTTTATATACGCTATGTTGTTGCCTAGAAGATTCTGCAGTGTTTTAGCGTCCATTTGGCATAGATCGTATATACTGCCCTGCTTAGGACTCTTCATGTGTTTGTAGATATTTAGCCATTCACCAAACGACTTAGTATCTGCGTATAGTGGTGATACGTCGGGACACTCTGTTAGTGCCATGACCTGCAATGCTTCATCTATCTTTTGCA
>JAYUWM010000111.1:0-2988 GCA_043753565.1 bacterium | reverse complement strand
TTATTGGGGTCTAGCCAGACTGCACCGTCTTCACTCTTACCAAATTTAACACCAGTGGCTTTATTTATTATAAGTTGCAAGGTCATAGTGTGGACCTCGGCACCACGCGCTTTACGAACAAGATCAACACCACTTAAGCAATTACCCCATTGATCTGAACCACCAAGTTGCAACGTAACACCGTATTTGTCATACAGGTGCAAAAAATCCATACCTTGCAGCAGTGTATAGCTAAATTCAGTAAAACTAATACCTGATCCACCTTCGCCGATACGCTGAGCTATGTAATCACGTTGCACTAGCGGTGTCATACTGAAGTGCTTTCCAATATCTCGCAAAAAATCTAAAACTTTTAGGTCTTTTGTCCAGTCGAGATTATTAACAAGCGTAAAATCATTATCACCAAGTACTTGTTTAAGCTGATTCTCAGCTGCAGATATATTTTTTGCTATTGCTTCTTCGGTCTGCAACACTCGCTCTTTATCTTTACCTCCCGGGTCACCAATAAGGCTAGTAGCGCCGCCTGCTAACAAAATAGCCTTATAGCCATGGCGCATAAAGACCTTGTCGAACATCATGGCAGCCAAATTACCAATTGTTTGGCTATCTGCACTGGCATCAAAACCATGATAGAACGTATGTTTTTTATCATCCAGATCTTTAAGATCACTAAATGTATATTGATTAACGAATCCGCGCCAAACTAGCTCTTCTGATAATGTCATATACCTAAGTATACAAATTAGCGTATGTGCAGGCAAACTTGCTATAATGTGGTGGATACAATTTGGAGCATATAACAGACAACATATATGACAGAAAAACCACAATCTAAAGATACAGTTACGCCAATCCGTCGACGGCGAGTTAACGGTAATAAATTTGTTACTAAATCTGGATCAACAGTAAAGATCCAACGCACTATGACCGAAAAAAGTATTGCGCGCCGCGAAGCAAAGCTTGCCCGCAAAGCTGAACGCCTAAGGGGTTTACCAAAATCACGCACGAAGCGTATCTTATGGCGCCTTAAACCTAGACGTGTAGTTGCTTTTTGGTTTAGTCGTGATGGACTTATACTTTCACTTAAAATCGCTGGTGTTGCACTAGTTGTTGGCTTTTTTAGCTTAATGGCGCTTTTTGCCTACTTCAGAAAAGATTTACCCGACTTACGTGATATATCTGGTAGCAATAAGGGTGGTAGTGTGCGTTATTACGACCGTACTGGTCAAACCCTGCTATGGGAAGATTACGACGCTGTTAAGCGCGTGCCAGTGCCGTACGACAGTATTAGCGACTATATGAAAGATGCCACCATTGCTATAGAAGACCGTGACTTTTTTAAGCACGGAGGATTTGATACTAAGGGTATTGTTAGGGCAACATATAACAACGCTACAGGCGGAAGTACCCAGGGCGGTAGTACTATTACTCAGCAACTTGTTAAACTAACCACCGATGGCTTTGAAAACCAAAGTACTATAAACCGTAAAATACGCGAACTTATACTTTCTGTAGAAACTGAGCGTAGTTATAGTAAAAAAGAAATTTTGAATGCTTACCTTAACGTGGCTCCGTACGGAGGCATAGAATACGGTGCTGAGGTAGCAGCCCGCACATATTTCCAGAAATCAGCTAAAGATTTAACCATTGATGAAGCAGCATTTTTATCAGCCATACCAAAATCACCAACATTTTATTCGCCTTATAGTCCCTCATTTAAAAAAGAACAGTTTCTAGCCCGCCAGGGCTATGTTTTAGATGTTATGACAGATATGGGTAAAATTACGCCTGAGCAGCGCGATGAAGCCAAAAAAGTAGATGTGCTAGCCAAGGTAAAGGCCCGTCAGCCTAAATATACCGGTATCCAGGCGCCTTACTTTGTGTTAGCTGCAAAAAACCAATTAGAAGCCAAATACACTGAAAAGAACTACAAACGTGGTGGCTGGAAAGTCACCACAACTCTGGATATGCCTAAGCAAAAAATTGCTGAAGAAGAAGTTGCCAAAGAACTTAAAATCATGATGGCAAACCCGAATTTTTACGCATTTAACACTGCTGCATTTGTCGGCCAAGATGTTAAAACCGGCCAGGTTGTAGCATTAGTTGGTGGTGCCGATTTTGCAGATGCATCCAGGGCCGGCGAAATTAACTTCGCCCAACAACCCCTACCACCTGGTTCAAGCTTTAAACCGTATGACTATTTATCACTAATAGAAAACACGACTAGTTTTGGTGCCGGTACAGTACTATACGACACCCAAGGCGCAATCGACGGCTACCCGTGTACTAATAAGGCTGTGCCTAAAAACGGCGGCAACTGTTTGTATGATTACGACCTGCGCTACCCAGGGCCAGTTACCTTGCGTTATGCACTGGGTGGGTCACGTAACATACCTGCTGTTAAAGCAATGCTTATTGCTGGAGTAGATAAAACTATAGACATTGCCAATAAATTAGGCCTAAAAGATAAAGATGGCAGTGGTGGATACCGCTGCTTTGCCGACGAAAAGCTTACGGAAGAGACACAGTGTTATGCAAGTTCTGCAATCGGCGATGGTGCTTTTTTAAGCTTAGATAAGCATGTTAATGCTTACACTTCTATATCGCGCAATGGTAACCGTATCGAACAAACATACATACTAAAAATCGAGGACTCATCTAGCAAAAAAGTTTATGAATGGACCCAGCCAGTTGGCGAGCAAGTTGTAAGGCCAGAATCAGCATATATAGTAGCTGACATGATGAGCGACCCCGACGCAAGCTATTTTAGTGTCAAGCCTCACCGTTATAAGGGCCACAAGTTTTCACTTAAAACCGGTACTACAAATGACGGTAAAGATGGTTGGCTAATGGGCTATTCTACCCAATATTCTGCTGGAGTATGGGTGGGTTACCATAACCGCCAAAAAGCATCACGAGCATTCATGGAGACTATGACGGAACCTATTTGGGGTAACTGGATGCGCCGCGTGCACGACGAACTTAAAC
>JAYUWM010000110.1:0-9127 GCA_043753565.1 bacterium | reverse complement strand
TGACGCGGTGAATCGTGGTAGCACTTACTTCAGGATATATTTTTTGAACTTCCATAAGTAATTCAAGATTTGTAGCGTGCGTTAATTCCTGTAGGGCTTCAAGCACTGTTCTTGCATATTTAGTTTGTCGGGGCAAGACGGTTGTTTTAACATTCATATAGTCCTTATTGTAAATCATTTACAATAAGGAAGTCAATCTTGCACCTATATTTGTTGTTTGAGTTTATTGCTTCGCCGGAATTATGCTTTATTTTGTACTCTATCATCCCAAATAAAAATCCGACCTCGTGGTCGGAACTTTATTTGGTGCGGGTGAGGGGACTCTAACCCCTGGCCTCGTCCTTGGCAAGGACGCGCTCTAAACAACTGAGCTACACCCGCATGTAACAGATACGAATTATACATAAGTTGGCACATTAAGGCAATACTTAACAGTATTCAATCTTCTTCTTAATTATAGCCAAATAAAAACCCAACTTGCGTTGGGTTGTCATTTTGGTGGCTCCTCCCAGACTCGAACTGGGGACACGCGGCTCTTCAGGCCGCTGCTCTACCAACTGAGCTAAAGAGCCAATCAGGCTTTATTAGTTTACGACAGAACAGGGGTAAATTTCAAGGGCTGATCTGTTGGTAGTTGCTAAGACTGTATTCTTTTCTCGGCTTGGTCTGCTGCTTGAGCTTGTCTTTCAAGGTCACGTATCTGCGTTTCTAATAGAAACAATTCGCGTTCCCAGTCTAATACTGAACGCTCTATTTGACTTATATCCCTACGCATATTGTCGGCTGTTGTGCGCATTTCTTGTAGTTTATACTTTTTTTCATCATGAGCTTTACGTGTACTACGCGCCGCTTGCCTAAGCTGGTCACCTGCTGCCATATTCCCCCTTTTTCTAGATTATGCTTATACACTATTATACCTATTTAGTGTGTTCTTTTACCATAAAGTTCTAAAAAGCAAAAATCAATCGTACTTACTGGCTAGGTGCCACATTTTACAAACACGGCACTGGTAGGTCTTTAGCTTGCTGCCGTGCTGGTATTGAGCAACCGTTGCTGCTGTAACGGCTTGCTTAAGGCTACCAAAGGGTATTTTATCTATGCAGGCGGGTGCTGGTTGGTCGTTCATATGCGCACAGTGTAACAGGCGCCAGGCTACTAGCAAAAGCGTTATAATTATGCTATAATGTTGCTAATGTTTGCTAATGCAGTAAACAAGACGCGGGGATGAATTTCTTCGACATTTGATTAACAAGTTAAAGACGCGTGTCGTGCTCCTGAACGTTATCCGGGAAAACACAGTAATTGCAGTAAAACGTAATTCACTAGTTGCTGAAGTAAAGGCCCTGTTCGCAGGTTCTTTCGCTCCAGTAGCGATCACTGCCTAATTTAGACAGTAACAAACCATTCAAGGCCTCATAGAATGAATTTGTTTAATATTATGGGGCCGCTTACACCAATTTATCGTTAGTGTACTAAGACAAGATATGCGCCTGCCCTGCACTATTGTTTGTTCATGGTGCCCCGTAGGCTAAGAAACCAAATTTGAATAAACTACACACGTAGTGTCCTAACAAGTTAGCGGATGGACGTGGGTGCAATACCCACCATCTCCACCACATAAAAAACCTCTCGCTATAACGAGAGGTTTTTGTTTATTTATAAAAGCACTATACAGTAACAGCTGTCTGAGCCAGCAGAGACCTGGCATCCAGTAGTACATCTGTAACTTCGCCTGCCGACAAAAGTTCGCGGCAAGACATGCTCCCTAGCGCTTTATCTATTAGGCATACGCACTCGTTAATAATTTCTGCACTGCTTATATTTATTTCATTCATAAGCCTTATACTAAACCCACTAAACCCCCAGGGCAAGTTTAAAATTAACTAATAAATCACTAAATGTGTGTGATTTATCACATACATAAGCAAAATAAAGGTGTACATTATATGTGTAAATCAATAATAAAAAAGGAATAAAAATGAGCGAATACAGCGAGCACCACCACCCTTTTGTGCATGTTGATCAATTGCCAAATGTTAGTATGACAGCCGAAGCACTGCACGGCGCCATTAACCTTGCCGGCCGGGCGGTTACGTTTTTAACAGGTGCAACCATGCATTTAGTGCACGGTAGTATAGACACAACTAAAGGCTAGTTTTTAAGCATTGCAATAAGTACGCATAACGTTTGCTTGACTATTTAAATTATTTATGCTAATATTAGTGTAATCTATATTATGTGAATCCCAGGGTTAGTGCTAGAAATATTTACTCAACGGCTTCACCGTAAATCGTAGATACGAAGAGTAAATAACTAACAAAGGATTCTTTTTTTATGTATAAAAGTCAATCAAATTTTGGCCGCAGTGCGGCACGCCCTAGCAGATCATTTAGTGGTGGTAACCGTAGTGGTGGCAGTCGCCCAAGTGGCGGCGGGCGCCGTAGTGGCCCACAAAAACAATATATCCACCCAAGCAAATTTGTAGCCGAGGCTAAACCCCGCGAAGAAATGCAGTACACTGCACAAAACCAGTTTGCAGATTTTGATGTACACCCATTGATACACAAAAACCTTGAAGCGAAGGGATATGTTACTCCTTCGCCTATTCAGGATCAGTCTATCCCACTAGGCTTAGCCGGCAAAGATATAATTGGCATTGCCAACACCGGAACAGGTAAAACTGCAGCTTTTGCTATACCTGTACTAAACAACCTACTGCAAGATAAAGTAAGCAAAGTGCTTATTATCGCCCCAACCCGCGAACTTGCCGAACAAATCGAAGACGAAATGCGCAGCATAGCGAAGGGCAGTGGCCTAACCGGAACACTTCTTATTGGCGGCAGCAGCATGCAACGCCAACTACGTGAACTTAAGCACAGCCCACGCGTTATTGTGGGTACACCTGGCCGTATTAAAGACCACCTAATGCAAGGAACGCTTAAACTAGATACTGTTAATAACCTAGTACTAGACGAAGTTGACCGTATGCTAGACATGGGCTTTATGCCAGATATGCGCTTTATTTTAGAGCGCATGGCCAGCGAACGTCAGTCGTTCTTTTTTAGCGCAACATTTGATGCAAAAGTACGCGCTATTATTACTGAGTTTAGTAATGACCCGATTACAGTTTCTGTAAAAACGGGCGACACTAGCGAATTCGTCAACCAAGGCATTGTTGAATACAATGGCAAAGATGACAAAATGGCTAAGCTGCACGAGGCATTGTTGCACGAAAACGCTAGCAAAGTTATTGTTTTTGAAGATACCAAACACCAAGTAGAACGACTAGGTAAAGAGCTAGTACTGCGCGGCTTTAAAGCCGAGTCTATACACGGTGGTAAGAGCCAAGGTCAACGTACACGTGCTTTGCGTGCCTTTAAAGAAAACAAGATAAATATTTTGGTCGCAACCGATGTTGCTGCCCGCGGTATTGATGTACCAGATATAACATCTGTTATTAACTTTAGAACTCCGCAAACTTACGATGATTACACTCACCGTATTGGACGCGCCGGTCGTGCTGGTAGAGTTGGCCACGCGCTGACGTTTATCGAAAAGTACTAAACTTAGTAGCTTTTTACAAATAAATCCGCTGTTTTAAAGCGGATTTTTTTTATTACACAGATTATAAATTTTAATAACCTATAAAAAAAATTAGATCGATTTATCTTTACTTGCTTTGATGGTTAGCCTGTCTAAAAGCTCGTACATCAACTTTTGTTCAGCAAAACTTAGGCTGCCAAATGTGGCAGCATGTGTTTGTTCAAGAATTATTACACATTGTTTAGCAAAATCTGTACCTCTGTCAGTTAGTACTATGCTGCGCGCCCTACGGTTATTTGGGTCGGTTCTTACAGCCAGCATACCGTCTTGTTTAAGTAATTTTATTTGGCGGCTTACACTTGCTTCGGTTTGGCCTAAGTACGATGCAATATCATTTTGTTTTAAGCCCGAACGCTTTTTTGCCGCCAATAAAATTTTATACTGAGAATAGCCAATGTTTAACTGGGAACGCAGCGCCTCGTCGGACTGCCTGTCTAGTATAAACACCAACTGGTGCAACGCGTATCCTATTGTATCTTGCATACTTCCCTCTTACTTTACACGCTAATAGTTAACGTGTCAAGTGTTTATATTTAAAGTACAATTCTGACCATTCTGTTAGCGAAACTGTTTCTGCCCTGCGGTCAGCAGAAATAGAAACTGAGTTTAAGAGTTCTTCGGCCTGTGGCTTGGTTAGCTGCAACCCGGCACTGATAGTATTACGCAGTGTTTTACGCTTAGCCGAAAATCCAGCCTTCACCACTTGCATAAAAGCTTTGCGGTCTTCTGCCGGTACTAAAGAGTCTGATTTGTTTAGTAACAATACCAACGAATCTACCTTTGGTGGCGGCGTAAACATATGGGCTGGTACAAAAATTCCAGGCTTAGCAGAATATTCTGTTTGTACTGCAATAGCTAAAATAGACATATCATTTGGCTGGGCACAAACACGTTGGGTTACCTCTTTTTGCATCAGCAGCGCTGTGGCATCTGGTTTATATGGCGTGTCAGACAAAATACGCAGCAGTTGGCTAGTTAGATAGTATGGAATGTTAGCGACAATTTTGTAGTTCTTGGGTAGTGAACTAAAATCAAACTTTAAAACGTCTTGATGTAACAAGGTAAAGTTAGTGTTGTTTGCAAACTTTGCCTTTAAACTACCTAGCAGTGATTCGTCAAATTCTATGGCAATAACTTTTGCACCGGTTGCCAGCAGTTGGGTAGTTAGTGTGCCCAGGCCCGGGCCAATTTCTAAAACGGTGCCCCCCGCCCCAATATCAACACTAGCTACAATTTCTTGCAGCACATCAACGTCGTTCAGCCAATGTTGCCCTAGGCTTTTTTTAGGCTCGTATTCACTCATTTACCTACAGTATATAGGATTTGGCACACTTGAGTAACGAACTATGGTCTATTTTTTATATCTTCTATGGCAATATCGAGCATTTTGAAATTTTCGTGGTCTTTCCAGTTAAAATGCCACCATTCGTTGTCATCCCTAACAAATCCATTATCTTCAAAAGCATTCCTAAGTATTTCTCGGCGCAAAGAGACGTCTGGTGCAACACCCGCGTAAGTAGGCCTTGCTTTATCTGTGTTGTCATCAAATGGGCTTGGCATTACTTGCTCTAGACCAGTATTAAGGTCAAACAATGTAACGTCAATTGCACAACCTTTGTTATGTATGCTGCCCTTGGCAGGGTCTGCAAAAGTAAGATCTTTATTTTTAGGTGGTGCTAATTCCCATAATTTTTTTGTTACAGAATATGGCCGATAGGCGTCCCAAACTAGTAGCCCATAGCCTTTGGAATTCAAATTTTTTTGTACATTTATAAGAGCAGCACACGGGTCAGATCCTAAATATGCTTTTGGCGTATTGTATAAAACAATGCCGGTCACATTATTTGTTGTTGCGTAGCGTAGATCTAGCTTAATATTTGTTACAACGCTTAATATTTCGACAAGATGCATTGTTTTAGTTTACCACCAGCGTTGGACGACCCAAACATTGTAAGCATTATTCCAACTACCATATCGCCCATTGGCATAGGCGCTAAAATGCCGCAGCTGGCATGCAGGGTCTGTTTGCCAAGATGGGCATGCATTTGCAAGTGCGTTTGTACCACCACTAGGGCAGCGCTGAGCTAGGCCAATACAGCCAATCGAATTAACAGCACCAGGGCGCCAACCAGATTCTTTTTGAACAATATAATCAACGCTAGCAAACTGCGACGGGTCAATTCCTGCTGCTGTCATAATTGATGCTTTATCACCACTGACAGAATATGTAGCGGCTGCTAGTGTGCCCTTTTCGGTAATTTGCGTTACTGGGTCGCGCAAGGTAACAGTTTGAATTTGGCGGCGACCTAGTTCTACGCCGTCTTGCATTACCTTTTCGTATAACACTGCACGGCGACCAAGCACACCTGCCTGAATTATTTTTTGCTGGCCCGCTGGCAACGCAGCATTAGTTTTGGTTTGGACCGTAAATGGTACATCTTCTTCTATTGCTATTATGCTGCGGCCTGCAGCATTAACTGACAGCAGCATGCCGGCCACAATTGCCTGTTTACCATCAGCTGGCTGTGTAGTATCCCCGGCTTTTAGCTGGATATTATTAGATTCTAAAAAACCTTCAACTGTTTTTGCGGTTGTACGGTACTGGCCAAGCACACCGTAAAGGCTTACTTGTAGCGGCACCGAGCGTTCTATTACTAAGCGTTCTGCAACAATTGGTCCTTCTAGGTCGCTTTCAGGCCGTACAAGCGTTACATTATCTTCTTTAAATAACGGTGTGCCGGATTCTTGGGCTAGTTCCCGTGGGGATTTTGCTGCGCTCTGTATGACCATTTTAGTTTTGCCGTCAATTACTTCGACCGATCTAGACCGTAATATATTAACTTTAAAGTTATCTTCAACAATTGGCGTGGCCATGGCTGGTTCTACAATATCTTTGGCGCCAATAGTGATATCTAGTCGCTGCAATAAATCTTCTACATTTTTTGCCCTTGTAGGCACGGTTTGTGCCTTACCGTCAAAATATACAGTTGCTACATGTGTATCTGGTGCGCCAACTGTTTGCCCGCCAATAGATACAAATGCTGCCAAACCAATAAAAAACAGCGCAACTAAACTAATCAACGGCATTAACAACGGGTGTCGCTGAAAATAATGTGATTGTTGAGTTTTATCAACCTGGTTTTTAGCAGTCTTAGCCTGTGGCTTTTTGTGTGCTTTCATAATTGTGTGTAACACACCTCACGTGTGTACATATACTATTTTAACAGATTACCCTGGTCTTTTGCCTGTGCAAGTGCGTATGATACGTGACGGGCGGTACCTTTGGTATCTGGTAATAGCCACTGGGCCTGGCTAATTTCATGGCTTTGTTTTAATGGTGGTTGGTTGGATATTTTAACCATAAAAACAGCATAACGCATAAAATGCCCACCTTCATTGTAGGTTTTTAAGCCTACTAGTTGGCTAACATCTGTTGGGCTTACCCTAATACCTAGTTCTTCATAAAGTTCACGTATAGCCGCAAACTTATAAGATTCGCCTTTTTTAACACCACCGCCAGGTAGCGCCCATTTGTTACTGCCAAAATTATGTATTACGCCCAAATATTTACCATTGTTAATAACCATAATGCGCGCCCTTACCCGCAATGGGGCATATAAAAATATTAGCGGCCACAGTAATACAAACGCTACTTTTACAAAGAAATTTATCATAGCTTTTCTAGCGGAGCAAAGGCAATATTAAGCTTTTTAGTACCCTTGCCCTTAAAATAAATCGTAGCGTTATCACCATCCATACCCAACACGGTTCCTTCGCCAAAAACACTATGTAAAACACCGTCGCCTTCGTTAATATCTGGTACGTATCTTGGTTCTTCATTAGTAATTTGTGGTGGTTGCGCTGGCAAGCCCTGGGGCTGGCCCATGCCGCCATATAGCGATTTTCCAACACTATCATCGATTTCACTTAAAAACCTGCTGGGCGGGTTGTGCTGGGTGCCACCGTACAACATACGGCCGTTGGCATACATCATGTGTAGTTCCTCACGGGCACGGGTCATACCTACATAACAAAGTCTGCGCTCTTCTTCCATTTCTGACTGGTCATATAGCGCGCGGCTGTGTGGCAGCACAGTTTCTTCCATACCCACCATAAAGACTATCGGGAACTCTAGGCCTTTAGCAGCATGCAAGGTCATAAGCGTCACTGCATTTCCACTGGTATCTTTTGTATCTGCATCGCTCATAAGTGCAACTTCTTCTAAAAAGCCTTCTAACCCTAAATCTTGATACTCACGCGCAACACTTAAAAGTTCACGCACATTTTCTTGGCGCGATTCGCCCTGGGGTGTACCATCGTGCAAATATGTCATGTAGCTAATGCGCCTAATAAGCGCATCGATTAAATCCGAGACGCTCATTGTGGTTAGGCTAAGTTGAAAGCTTGTAATAATATCTGCTAACCCGGTAAAGCCTAATTTTGCTTTTGCAGTTAAACCTGCACAGTCGTTTACTTGCTGCAAAGCTTCTAGCAGCGTAAAACCATTTTGATTTTGCCACATATAAAATTTTTGCAAACTGGTGTTACCGATACCACGGGTTGGCACATTTACAATACGCTCAAAACTAATACTGTCAGACGGCTGATAAATCATCCGAATATAAGCCAACAAATCTTTAATTTCTTTGCGGTCATAAAACCTTTGCCCACCAACAATACGGTACGGAATGCCGTAGTGCAAAAATACTTCTTCAACAGATCTACTCTGGGCATTGGTGCGATATAAAACTGCGTAATCCCTAAATCTGCGCATTCCCATATCTGTACCGACTTTTATGCGCCTAACTACGTATTCGGATTCGGTTCTTTCGTTGCTGCACTGCATTAGTTGCACGGGCATACCTTGCACGCCGTCGGTCCATAGTTTTTTATCACTTCGGGATTTGTTTTTAGTAATAACAGCGTGGGCTGCTTCTAAAATTGCTTTTGTGCTGCGGTAATTTTGTTCGAGTTTAATAACAGCGGAATCGGGATAATCTTTTTCAAACTTTAAAATGTTTTTAAAATCGGCGCCGCGCCAGCTGTATATACTTTGCCAGTCGTCGCCCACCACAGCTAAGTTTTTATGTTCGTTTGTAAGCAGCGATATAAGTTGGTACTGCGCCGCATTGGTATCTTGGTATTCATCTATCATTATGTACTTGAACTGTTGCTGCCATTTACTACGAATATCTGGATGAGTCTTTAGTAGCGTAACTGTTTTACTAATTAGGTCGTCAAAATCTAATGCTCCGGCGTCTTTTAGGGCGCGTTCGTATAATGGGAAAACTTTTGCTGCTGTTTGGGTGGTTGGGCTATTGGCCCTGCCGGCATAGGTTTGATAATCAACCATCTCGTTTTTGGCGCTGCTAATTTGGCCGGATATGGCACGGGCTGGGAAGCTTTTTTCGTCAATCATTAGTTTTTTGCTAACTTGTTTGATGGCTGCTTGTCTGTCTGATTCGTCAAAAATGACGAAGTTTTTACTAATACCAATGTAATCGCCGTCTTGGCGCAGAAGCCT
>JAYUWM010000109.1:0-3016 GCA_043753565.1 bacterium | reverse complement strand
GCAAAAGCAATTTGCTGCCCGTACAGTTAAAAAGCAGTATATAGCAGTTGTACTGGGCAAGCCCGATCAACCGTTGGCGCGTATAGAGGCACCACTGCTGCGTAACCCTAATAACCCAAAGACATTCATGGTGGATGTAACCGGTAGGAATGCGGTGACTACCTACCAAGTAGAATCTAACGAAAATGGTGTAAGTAAGATTGTATTAACGCCACTTACAGGCCGTACCCACCAATTACGTGTACATATGCAGTATATTAATCATCCAATATTGGGTGATGAGCTATATAGCCACCAAAGCCACAAAGAACCACGCCTGTTTTTGCATGCGTACAGCCTAGAACTGCAATTGCCAAGTGGCCAGCAAAAAACATTTACTGCACCATTGCCTCAAATATTTACAGATAGGCTTAACGGTTAACCGTGCTAGTTAACCCAAAAACCCAACATCTATTAGACAGCTTTGTATCAGAGCCCTCACATGCACTGCTACTAGTAGGTACATTGCATACCGGCACAGATGTATTAGTTAACCAAGTTGCTCAGCAGTTGCACACAAAATACAACTCTGTACACCGTCAAATTTTGCCCAAGGGTGGAACTATATCAATAGATGATATACGTGAACTACGTGCACAAGAACGATTAAAAACTTCAGCAACACACCAATCTATAGCATCAATAGTAAGCATTGTTCCTGTAGATGCCATGCAACCAGAAGCCCAAAACGCTTTACTAAAATTGTTGGAAGAACCACCAAAAGGAACCTTATTTATTGTTGTATGCCATGACGAATCTATGATATTGCCAACTATTGCTTCACGCTGTAAGCGGGTTGATGTACTACCTGTATCGCAAGATCAGGTCACAAACACTTACGGAACTCAGAAAAACGTTTTACAAGCATACTATATTTCTAGTGGCGAAGCTTTATTGCTAGATGCTGTTATAAACGATATCGACCACCCCCTACTGCAATCCATAATTGAAGCTAAGGCCTTATTATCAGCGCCATTAGTCGACCGTTTGCAGATAGTAGATTCAATAGTTAAAGAAAAGCGTGTCGACCAATTTCTAGATGCGTTATCACGAATTTGCCGTGCTGCTTTGCAAACTGCTTCTACAAACAAGCAACAAGTGTGGGCCCATAACCTACAACTAGTACTGCAAGCAAACGTGTATATTCAGGCTCACGTTCAGCCAAAGCTAGTCTTAAGTAATCTGTTCAGCCACCTGCAGTCTTAAAGGCTATGCTATACTGTTTATAAGATGTTAAGTCTCATTTTTGTGTGTGTATGCGCACTATTTGCAATCAGCAGCAGCAAGGTCCGCGACAGCGAACTCTCTCCTATTCCACTTAAAATTAGCGATCAACTAAGTAAGTTGTGGGAAATAGCCCACCAGGGCATGAGGGAAAACCGTTTATTGCGTGCCGAAAAGGCTCTACTAACCATACTAAAAATGGATGAAAAAAACGCCGCTGCATATAACCGCTTGGGCATTTTGTACGCCAAGCAAAAAGAATATAAAGATGCGATTGATTGTTTTGAAATTGCCAGCAGCATAGAACCAACAGCTTCTAGCCTGCATAACCTAGGGCTTATATACTTAGAGACCGAAAACTATAATAAAGCCGCTGTAGCCTTTGAACAAGCCTTAAAACTAGAAGATACCCTAGCTGCCCGCCACATCGCCTACGCCAAAGTGCAAGAAAAGCTAGGTAACGATAAAATTGTTATCGCTGAACTTGAAAGAGCTGCCGAACTAGAACCCAATAAAGAGTCTTTTATGCTGCTACACAAGGCCTATGACAACCGCGGAATGCACGAAAACGCCGCAGTTATAGCTAAGCGCCTAGAGACACTGATTATGCCGGTAGGGCAGCCCAAGCGCATAATGCGTTCTAAGCGGGTAGTAGTTTAGTCAAGTACGGTTGCCCTGGGCGGTATTTTCTGTTAAAATTCTAATCTGTTACACAGTAACAAATGCCGACATAGCTCAGTGGCCAGAGCGGCTGTTTTGTAAACAGCGGGTCGTGGGTTCAAATCCCTCTGTCGGCTCCATTTTTATAATGTACGCAGAGTTAGTGAAGCGGTCAAACACAAGAGACTGTAAATCTCTCGGCTTATGCCTTCGTAGGTTCGAATCCTACACTCTGCACCAAAATATATAGTTCCATTTATGGGACTTTTTTTGCTTTTGATAGCATTGATTCGAACTGATAGGTGAGAAAATCAAGCGGGTGTTTGAGTTCTCCTTGCTTGGCCGAACGAGCGTGCCATAGGCACGTTGTCAAGTGTGTTTAAACGTCGAATCCTACACTCTGTACTTTGCGTTCTTTAAGGCCTCTTCGGAGGCTTTTTTTCTAATCGGGTATTTGTACAGACCTTAGGATCATGTACCGCCAATATAATGCGATATTTATTGGGATTATGATTTGTACAAACATATTAGCTAGATAGCAGTTCTAATTTACGGTTAAGTATTATCATTCGCCCAATACGGCTATGTGATTGCAGCCATAGCCAAGATTACCGATGCCAATGCCTATTTTTATATAATATGCGTTACGTGCAAAGCTATCCTGGCGGTCATAAAACTGGTCAGCTATTGCCTTAGCACTTTCATTACAGCCACCTAAAACTAAAGCGATATACGTCGAATCGGCCTTAGTGCCGCCCGCCTTCGCAAATAGGTCGTCAAGAATAGGTATGGTGATCTTAACTGGTGGCGAGCTAGTTTGAAGTTTGGTCACCCCAGAAACCATATTTATCGCTCTGGTTTGCAAGGTGGCATCTTGCGAGAATGCACCCTGTCTGTTATTTGCCCGTTTAATGTTTAATTCAGCCACGATTGAGGCGCTTTTATCTTCTGCTTGCAATTGCCCTAAATCTTTATCAGTGCTGACACTAACATTGCTGCTCGTATCTACAGTTAATGAAGCGGGTGTAGTGGGCTGGCTAACACTAGTTTTCTTATTATCCTTGGGTAACCATACAAATGTTAAAGCCGCTGC
>JAYUWM010000108.1:0-9255 GCA_043753565.1 bacterium | reverse complement strand
CAAAATGATGCTTAATTTTGGTCATATTTGTAGCGATGTCTGTCAGGCCAATAAGTTCCCCAGGGAAGTTGCGCCCAGTCAAGCAAATGCTAGTTTTTTTACTGCGGTTTTTAAGTAATTTCGGAATACTGTCTTTTGGCAACAAACCATCATGCACTGCGTTATTAATCTCGTCGCAAATTACAACATCCCAGTCGCCACTGCTAGCTTTTTGCATGGCAATATCAAAGGTATCTTGGGCGGCTTGCTTATGCTCGGCTTCGGTTACATCTTTTGCACTAATATCGCCGGCATTGTAAAACCCCTTGCCGCCTCGGTAATAAAAAAGCTTAGCGCCATAAACATCGGCCGCTATCAATTTTTCAATAAATTTAGATTCGCCAGTTTCCCACATTTTTACAAATTGCACATAGGCAACAGCCCAATCTCGGCCCAGCGCCCTGGCAAGTAAACCAACACTTGCGCTAGTTTTGCCCTTACCCTCGCCCGTGTAAACTACTACTATCGATTCTTTGGTTTTAAAATCTTCAAACGCCATATAGCTTTAGTATAGCAAAACAGTCTAGTTAAAAAGTGACCTACCGCTACCATAAGCTAGTGAATTTAATGCAAAGTCTTGCCTGCCACCTATCCCTGGCTGCGCCTGGTGTATGGCTGCATTTAGCCCCAATGCCCTACTGCTGCCGGCAGCTGCGCAAAATATTGCAGGCTCACTAAATGTTATTTGTATACAGCCGTCTGCATCTGTAAGCTCTGGCCTAATAATTTGACCATGGTCGGCAATTTGTTTGCTTACTCTAACCGTGTGCTCAATAAAAACTTCATCTATATCGTCTTTTTCACAGGCTTGTGTATCCATAAGTTTCCAGGTAGTAACACCGCTTTGGTGGGCCCAAAATGTTTTAGGCGGTAGTAAATCACTTAATGAACAGTCCACATGGGCACCGGTCATTTTAGTGCCACTAAAAGATAATATCTGTCCAAAATAGTTTGCATTAGCGCTAATACTTGGGTCGTCTATTCTTGCAACCACTAATGCGCCTTTTTTAAATACACCTTGTGGATCCTTTGGTGTAACGTCATCAACTAGTAAATAAACACCAACAAGGCCATCTCTTCCCACTTCTGGAACTACTCTGGACCATTCACTAAAGCTAGAGGCGTGGAATATCTCTGACATAACTAACTATATAATGACATAAACAATATAAAAAAGCAATGCCCTACGCTGCCGATTCGGCATTAACTGGTACAACTGATATGAACTTTTCTAGTAGTACAAGCCATTCGGTGCTACGGCTTAGTTCGACCGCGTGATGTTCCATATCAGGATTGCCGTCCCTACGTATTTCTGTTAGGTTTTGTTGTGCCAGTGTGATGCGCGGGTCGTCTTTAACTAGTGTATTATCGGCATCATCTATCCATTCGTTTATAGGAGTTGTGTCAGCTTCTTTGCTTAAAAATAACCCAAAACTACCCAACAGGCTATGTAGTTCAGGTGCTGACCTGCCAAATGCTATTGCACGCTCAAGAGTGTAGGCGGCGTTATCTGTATTGATTTCATTAGATACTAACTGCATAAACCTATCATACTACACTCTATGTAGTATGTCTGTGAGATATCTCACACCACATTTAGCGTTTACTTATTAGCTAGTGCTGCGTCAATACGTGGGCGGTCAAAGCCTACAATAAGTTCTGTGCCGATGCGTATAACTGGTACGCCCATTTGGCCAGATTCTTCTACAATTTGTTTTGCAGCTGCTGGGTCTTGTTCTATATCAACTTCGGTGTATTTAACGCCCTTGCTATCAAAATAGTGCTTGGCCATTTTACAAAAACCGCACCATGTTGTGCTGTATACAATTACGCTTGGGGTATTACTCATTTTTAGTCATCCTTATGTTTAGCTGCTATTTTGGGTCTAGACACGTAAGCAATCATAAAAATTATGCCAACAAAGAAGGCTGTAACCGCTAAAAGGGCCAAAAAATTATCCGATACTACATGGTTAATGCCTTCATTAGTAGTTACGTGTTCTTCACCTGCGTGTGCTAAGTAATCCATTCTTTTATTATACACCCCTCAAAGCTGTTACACTACCAATATGAACAAGAAACAAATCTTATATTTACTGCTTGCATTTGTACTAGGTGCCCTATGGTTTATTAGCCTGCGCGCTGTGGCTATTAAAGATATATCAGTGCATTACCATGCCAACTTTAACTTATTTGTTGATGGTGTGCGCGACCCTTTTGATTCGTTTACGCAATACGAAGAAATACAGTCTTGTAGCGGCGGCGCAGGCGGTAGCCCTAGTGGGCGCACCCATTTGCACAAACCTAATAATGATGTGGTGCACGTTCATGATAATGCTGTAACCTGGAATGCGTTCTTTGCAAATGTAGGCCAAGGTATAACTAACCAAGCTCTAACAACCTCAGCAGGCACTTTTGTAAGTGGCCAAAACGGTAAAAAACTTACCTTTATATTAAACGGCCAAGTAGTAGACACCATTGCAAACAGAGTTATAGAAGACAAAGATTCGCTATTGGTTAGCTATGGAACTGAAGATAGCGCTGTCTTGCAACAACAGTACGACGGAATACGCAAAAACGCCGCAGAGATTGATGGCCTGTTCGACCCAGCTAGTTGCAGTGGTACAAAACCGCTAACATTTTGGGGCAGAATATTGCAAGCTTTTAACCCCGCCAGCTAAAATATGCTAAACGGCTTAATAAGCCTTGAATTACTACCTAACTGTCGTAAAAAAGTATGTTAAGTGCCCAGTAATACTTGCGGCCTCTTTTGCCAGGCTGTTATACTAGTATTAACAAATGAGTAAAGCTGGCGCAACCAAAAAAACCAATGCGTCCACTAATAATAGTGGGCAGCAATTTGATATGGATGTTTTAGCCGCCAAAAGTCGTTTTTTTGCAGTTACACTTGGTATGGGCTGGCGCTTGGCACTTACCGTACTAATACCCCTAATAGCCGGCATAAAAATTGATGATCGTTTTAACAGCTCGCCGTCATATACCCTAGCCGGGTTTATGCTTGCCGTAGCCGGTGGTGCCGTAGTTGTTTGGGATAGTATTAAACAAGTAAACCTTGAACAAGCCGAAGTAGAACAAGCCGAGGCCGCAGCCAAAGCTACCGCTAAAAAGAAAGGCAGCAAAGCATGATTTTATCAATACTGGCGGTCACATCAGAGGCGGTTAAAAGCGGCCCGACTGTACACATCATTCCTGGCGAGGTGTTTAATATAGGTTCGCTGAGCGTCACAAACAGCATGCTTTATGCCTGGATATGTTCGATATTTATATTGATTTTATCTATAGTAGTTGCCCGCCTTGTACGTATCAAACCGCGTAAGGGCCTAATACAATTTTATGAACTTGGTACTGATTTTATTACCAACCTTATTGCATCGAGTTTGGGCGACCGTAAAAAAGCAATCAAGTATGCACCGTATTTTGTTGCAATGTTCTTTTTTATAACTCTTAGCAACTGGATGGGCTTGCTACCTGGTGTTGGTGAGGCAATAACACTTAATGGCAACCCAGCATTTAGGCCATTTACCGCTGACCTAAATGGTACCTTGGCAGTCGCCTGTGTTAGTATGTTTTTTATCCAAAAGTTTGCCATTGCCGAATCTGGCTTAATACCACATTTAAAGCACTACTTTAATGGTAGTTTTAAAAACCCAATGACTTACTTTTTGGGCGCCTTCGAGATTTTGGGCGAATTTACCCGTATATTTAGCCTAGCCCTTCGTTTGTTTTTAAACGTTGCCATTGGTGAAATCATTATTACCGTGTTTGCTTACCTTGGTGCTGCTGCTGCCCCACTTACATCACTACCTTTTGTTATTCTTGAACTTCTGGTTGGTGCATTGCAGGCTTATATTTTTGTTATGTTGTCAGTGATGTATTTGGCGGTTGCCGTCAAACACCACGAACAGCATGCAGCCGAAGACCATGCAGCACCAACCGCAACAGTTACGGCGGGAGTGTAGGGTTTATATGATTAATAAAGTTAATGTTAAAAATTAATAGGAGATAAGATATGTTCTTTGCAGAAGCAACAGACCTAACAGTGCTAGCTAAAGGAATTATGATGGGCTTTGGTATGCTAGGGCCAGCTATTGGTATTGGTTTAATTGGTATGGCATTTATGAACGCCGTTGGCCGCAACCCTGAATCTAGCAAATACCTTGGTCAAATCTTGGTTATCATCGCTATTGTTGAGTTGATGGCACTACTAGTATTTGCATCATTGTTCATTATTTAACCCAAAATTATAGGAGATAAATAATGATATTAAATATGTTTGCAGTCGAAGAAACTAACGGTGGAATACTGGGCTTTTCAATGCAGGCCTTCGTTGTTCAGTTAATTACATTCGTTTTTGTGTTTTTGCTACTTAAAAAGTTTGCGTTTAAACCAATCGTCGCCATGCTTGAAAAGCGCCGCCAAACTATTGAAGATGGTGTGCTATTGGGCGAGCGGATGGAAAAGCGCATGAAAAACCTAGAAAACGAATCTGAGAAAGTTATCCGCGAAGCCCGCCACGAGGCAGACCGCATTATTGGTAACGCCCACAAAGAATCGCGTGAACTTGCCCACAAAGCCGAAAAATCTACCAAAGCCAAGGCTGATGCAATGATTAAAGATGCTGGCTTGCAAATTGATGAAGACAGCGACCGAGCCCGCCGCAGCCTAGAAAAAGATATTGTAGGCCTTGTTAGTGAAGCTACCGAAGCTGTTGTACACGAAAAAGTCGATGCCAAAAAAGATTCAGAACTTATAGATACAGTATTGAAGGACCGTAAAAAATAATGCATACCCGCCCCCAAATTGCTAATACCATTGCCAAGCAAACTCTAGATCAGCACGACACCACCAAGCTTAAAAAAGCCATAGCGAGCTACTTGCTAGAAGAAAACCGCGTTGATGAGCTAGATAGCATTATGCGTGACGTTATAGCTTACCGCGCGGCCCATGGCCACGTAGAAGTGACTGTTGTTAGCGCCTACCCTATTAGCGCAGCGGTAAAGGCTGATGTGCTAGAAGCGGTTAAGCAGCAATCCCCTGGGGCGGCATCTTATGTTATTAACCAGCGCTTAGACCCTGATGTTATTGGTGGCATACGTATAGAATTTGACGGCCACGAACTAGATTTAACTGTACAAGCCAAACTAAACAAATTTAAGCAACTAACGGCTGCAAGAAAGGACTAATCCATGCCAAATGTAATGAAAGATATATCTATTGCTGAATTATCGGCCGATATTAGGTCTGCTATAGCCGAACTAAAAAAGCGCCCCGAAATTGAAGAAACAGGCATTGTTACCCGCGTTGGTGACGGCGTGGTGTGGATTTATGGCCTGACAAACTGTGGCTATAACGAAATGATCGAACTTGATGCTACGGACGGTAGCGTTGTTTCGGCTTTTGCCTTTAACTTGGGCGAAGACGAAATTGGCGCAGTACTACTTGGCGATGACACCCTAATTAAAGCTGGCGCTAAAGCTAAGCTTACCGGCCGTGTTATGGAAGTACCAGTGGGCCCTGAGCTTGTTGGCCGCGTTGTGAACCCGCTAGGTGTACCAATTGATGGCAAAGGTGCTATTAAGACTAAACTAATGAGCCCAGTAGAAAAAATTGCCCCAGGTGTACTAAGCCGTAAAAGTGTGCACGAACCGTTAATGACGGGTATCACCGCTATTGACGCCATGGTGCCAATTGGCCGTGGCCAGCGTGAGCTTATTATTGGCGACCGCCAAACTGGTAAAACAGCCATTGCCGTCGACACTATGATTAACCAACATCACCAAAAAACTGGTGTGGTAAACATTTATGTGGCTATTGGCCAAAAAATGAGTAAAGTTGCCCGTCTTGTAGAGCGTTTAAAGCGCGAGGGTGTAATGGACCAAACAATTATTGTTGCTACTAGCGCCGCCGACCCTGCAAGCTTGCAGTACTTGGCCCCCTACGCTGCAACCAGTATGGGCGAATATTTTAGGGACAACAAACAACATGCACTTATAATTTATGATGATTTGTCTAAGCACGCTGCAGCTTACCGCCAAATGTCACTATTGTTGCGCCGCCCACCGGGCCGCGAAGCCTACCCCGGCGATGTGTTTTACTTGCACAGCCGCTTACTAGAACGCAGCGCTAAACTATCTGACGATTTAGGTGCCGGTAGCCTTACAGCATTGCCTATTATTGAAACCCAGGCTGGCGATATTAGTGCATATATCCCAACCAACGTTATTAGTATTACCGATGGCCAGATTTTTATGGAAACCAACTTGTTTTACCAGGGTATACGCCCTGCTGTTTCTGTTGGCCTTAGCGTGTCACGTGTGGGTGGTAGTGCCCAAACAAAAGCCGTTAAGTCCGTAGCTAAATCACTGCGTGTAGACTTAGCCCAGTTTAGGGAACTCGCCGCATTTAGCCAGTTTAGTACCGACCTAGACGCCGATACAAAACAACGAATCGAACGTGGCCAGCGTTTGACCGAACTATTAAAGCAGCCACAATATACACCATACGCTGTGTGGCAAATGTATACGCTTTTACTTGCCGCTACTGAGGGCAAATTTGACGCCGTGCCACTAGACAAAGTTAAAACGGCCGAAGCAGCCCTGCTGCGTGACCTAAAACATGACCATCCAAAGATTGTTACCGGCCTAGATACCGGTGCCGAGCCTACAGATGAAGACAGGGTTAAAATACTTAAACTTGCCGACAGCGTAGCCAAAGCCTACAAACACATTGAGGAAAAGAAGGAAGCTAAGTAAAACCAAATGGCCCGTCTTACACCAAGCGAATTTATTGAACAGCAGTTTCCAGAAGAAAGAGGACGTGTGTTGGGCTACGCACGTTCCAAGGGAATCGGCATGATATGTTCTATTGATGAATACGGCACAAATCCAGGTTATCATAATAAAACTTGGTCTGATCTAAGTTTATCGTCTAAAACTACCGTTGCACTTATGCCAGACCAGATAGAGGATTTTTCATTATACCGTGGCCTCCAAAGACGTGCAGAAGCAAAAGGAATACAAGATTTTGTACGAGTTATTGTGCAGTCAGGATTGCTAGAAGAACAAGGAGTTACCTTTTAGTATGGCTAGTACACAAATACTTAAACGGCGCATTAAAAGTGTACGTAGTACCCGCCAAATTACTAAGGCGATGGAGTTAGTCGCGGCTAGCAAAATGCGCCGCGCAACAGAGGTAGCACAACAAGGCCGTAGCTACCGCAAGGCTGCGCACGAACTATTATCACGTTTAAGCACAGTTACAGATATTGGCGACCATCCGCTTTATGTTAAACGACCAATCATAACCAGGTTATACGTGGCTATTACTAGCGACCGCGGTTTAGCTGGTGCCTATAACAGTAACATTATTAAAATGCTTACAAAAGCTGCCCAGCAAGATGATAAAGACGGCATTAAAACCAAGGCGATTATTATTGGTAACCGCGGTGTGCAGTTCATTAAGCGCATCGAAGACATCGATTTAGTAGCCGCCTTCCCGGGTTTTGGCGACCACCCAACCGCTAATGACATCCGCCCAGTACTAACTGCACTTAGCGAACTATATACCACAAAGCAAGTAGACGACGTACAACTGCTTTATACCGTGCACCAATCTAATATTGCCCAGATTGCTACATCGATGTCGCTATTGCCTGCCCGCGTGGATACTAGCGACCCAGATGCCGTAGAAACCCTAGACGATGTTACTTTTGAACCGTCAATTACAGCCGTATTAGATAACGTTACCGAGCGCCTACTTGAAGTACAAATTTGGCAAGCCATGCTTGAAAGCATTGCAAGCGAACACAGTATGCGTATGATGAGCATGAAAAACGCCACAGATAACGCCAACGACCTTATAGGCGACCTTACACTGGCCTTTAACACAGCCCGCCAAGCAAGCATCACCCAAGAAATCGCCGAAGTAACCGGCGGCGCGGAGGCCATGAAATAATGGCTATTACTACACCAGCACTATCTGCAATGAACACGTTTAAGCTATTGCCAGAAGCCTACGATCATGCAAATGGTGTGCTACAGCGCGAAGGTATCGAGCCGTTACAAGCGTATACAGATACGGAAGTCCAAAGGCACCATTACGCAGTCGCAGCTGGTTTCCATCATGATGTTTATCGCCTGCAAGCCTTAGCTGGTGTTGCTTTTAGTGATCGTCACATGGGCGACCATAAACTAATGCAATTAAGCGATGCTAGCCCCGCTGAACGTGTTATTGCTATAGATTTCGATTCTAGCCCACTACGTTCATTTACTTTCTTCCCGTGCCTTTTTAAGTACGTAACTGAACTTAAGCAGTTAGGAGACATACGTTAATGTCAGACACAGCAAAGTATCTAGCACATGAGGCAACAACGGCTATGATGGCCGAAAAAGCCCTAGAACACCCAGTAATGGTTGCCTTTATTGAAACATTGGACTATATGCAGGAATCTAGATTTCGAGAGATGGCACATCATTTACTTTACGTAGGTTTTGAAGAAGGCCTTAATCGCCAACAACAGCCACCAAAACTTACCGACGAGACAAAACAAGGTATAATTTTAGGTATAGAGGTTGAGCTATTTATAGACGGCGCACGAATACATGCAGATATAATGGACGAGAAATAGGAGTATAGAATGGCAACAGCACAAACAACAAAGACAGGTAAAATCAGCCAAATAGTTGGCGTGGTAGTAGACGTAGAATTTGAGGGTGGGCATTTGCCCAGCATTAATAACGCTCTAGAAACACAGTTAAACGGCCAAAAACTATTGTTCGAGGTTGCACAACACCTTAGCGAATCTAGTGTGCGTGCTATTGCCCTTGGTGCTACCGACGGCCTTGAGCGCGGTACCGCAATTGTAGACACCGGCGCACCTATTAGCGTGCCTATTGGCGAAGAAACCTTAGGACGTATGTTTAATGTTATTGGCGAGCCTATCGACAACAAAGGTGGCACGTTTAAAAACAGGGCCCCTATCCACCGTGCTCCGCCAGCTTTTACCGATCAATCTGGTTCTGTGGAAATACTTGAAACTGGCATTAAAGTTATCGACCTTATTGCACCGATTACCCGTGGCGGTAAAGTTGGTTTGTTTGGTGGTGCCGGTGTCGGTAAAACTGTACTTATCCAAGAACTTATCAACAACATTGCTAAGTTCCATAGTGGCTACAGTGTATTTGCCGGTGTTGGCGAG
>JAYUWM010000107.1:0-3057 GCA_043753565.1 bacterium | reverse complement strand
TGCTTAAGCCTACTGGGCTTCCGATTGACGATATTATACCGGACCCCAAAGCTACACAGAATGCAGAAGACTTACTCAGGACACTAGGCGGCGTTGGTGGACAAGCGCCGGGGCAGGAAGCCACGATGAACCGTGGAACCAGTAATGCAGTGCCGCTCCCACCGCAAAGTATGCCACCTATGCCCGCACCACTAACCAACCGACCAACAGCAGTTAATATGCCGCAAGGCGCTTAAGGAGATTTGTTATGCCGATTACCGCTAAGACATTTGTGCAAGCAGGTACCATTGCACAGCTAGAAGCCGACATTGCCACAGCGATTGCAGCAAGCAAGACCCCCAGCGGCGATGTATTTATTGACCCTAATTCGGGCCTAATGACGCAGGCGTTTATTGTAGGTTCTGCTGACCTGAGTGGAGATGCCACAGCACAAGCAAGTATCGCTAAGCTGAACGCATGGGGTACGGCGCTAGCTACTAAGCTTAATGCTGACGCAGGTGTGACTGACGTTAACTACGCTACCAATCCACAGGCGTAATGTGGGGACGGGAGTACCGCTAGCGCGAGAGCCGGAAACTCTGACCCCGGTAACGGGGCCGGAGCGTCGGTACTTGATACTAGATGAAACGTTTAAACTTCAACTAGAGCTTGAACAAGTAGACAACACAAGCGATCTAGATAAACCAATCAGTACCGCAACACAAGCTGCACTTAATGCTTTAGCAGTAGGCTCAATAACACCTTACCAGCATTCGCAGCCCTCTGCTTCTGTTACGTGGAACATACCGCATAATCTAGGCCACCGCCCTACAATAAATGTATTCACTACAGGCTGGGTAGAAGTCGTTGCCCAAGTCATACATACAGATGTAAATAATACACAAGTACTATTTGACACACCGCAAGCCGGGTATGCTGTTCTACTTTAAGGGTACATAAAATGTCAGTCCTCGTTAATACCAAATATGATTTCGGTGGATTACGCCGCCTAACTAATCTAGGGGCTGCTCAGGCGGCGGGTGAACCTATCGTATACGAGCAATGGCTTGCATTAAGTGAAGGCATGGCATGGAAAGACAACGTGCGCGTTGCCGCGCAGGTCAATACTACGATATCCAGCCCCGGCGCTACAATTGACGGGATTACTATGGTGTCAGGCGACAGGGCGCTACTACGTAACCAAACGTCCATACCTGAGAATGGTATCTACATCTGGAATGGCGCTGCTACCCCTATGACAAGGGCGGCAGACGCTAGCACGTTTGATGAACTAGAGAACGCATTTGTTCCAGTAGACGAAGGCACCAACGCCGGTACCACATGGCGACAGACCCAAGTTAACGGCGTAATTGGAACAAACAACGTAGTATTTGCCAGTGCGTTTAGTAGCGCTGCCGCCGCGTCCGAAACAGTGTCCGGCATTGCGGAGATTGCAACACAAGCCGAAACAGATGCAGGCTCAGACGATCTTCGATTTATAACCCCGCTAAAGCTTGCAACATATAGCGGTAAGGCCAAGCGTTTTGCAGCCAGTTTTGGTGATGGTAGTGCTACCAGCTATGTCATTACACACAACTTAAATACGCTAGATTGCCAAGTATATGTCTACGAAAACGGCGGCAGTAAGCGTGAAGTGCTTGTCGAAAAGCAACACACAAGCGTAAATAGTGTGACTATTGTAACAGACACAGCCCCCGCAGCTAGTGCATACCGAGCAGTCGTAATCGCATAATGCCTATTCCCGTTTTATCAGGTTCAGGCGGCATAGTATCTACTGTCAATAGCAGTACGGCTAATCTTGCCGGTGCCGCCGTGTTCACAGGCACGTCTGAGGACGTAAGTGGGTACGCACATATAACAATAAGTGTGTTCTCTAGCCACGCAAGCGCAATAAATGGTTTAAGCATACAACAAAGCCCAGACGGCACAAACTGGGATCAAACAGATGTATTCACTGTACCCGCAGCTACAGGAAAAACGTTTTCGGCAGCAGTAGTAGCTAAGTTCTATAGATTAGTATATACTAACGGGGCTACACTTACTACATCACTTCGCATACAAACTATTTTTGGCACACACATGCGAAAAGGTAGTTCAGTACGCCCGCAAGACGCAAGAGCCAACGACAACGACTTTGAAGAAATGCTATCGTTCGGTATGGCGTTTAACGGCACCGACTGGGACAGAATACGCCATACATTAAAAGGCGTTCAAGCGGGGTTTGGTTTAGCAGTACAAGCAATGCGAGACACAGGGCGGAACTCTCGCGTGTTTATGCTTGATGCGTATACAGCCGCCCCAGTAGCAGAAACATTACAATCCGTAGTACAGTGGTATGGAAATGCAGCGGTAGCAGGAACAACAACTCCCGCAGTAGTGCCCGCAGGCAAAACTCTTTGCCTAACTAACTGGGCGCTACAGACAAAAGCGTTAGCGGCGGCGGGTTCAGCAGTAATGCGAATTAGAGCCAATACCGCAGGCGTAGCAGTAATAGGCTCACCCTTAGTATGGTCGTCAGAAGTAGGCTCTAAAGCGGCAGTAGCAGGACTACTAGACGGCATATCCGGTGCTTTTCCGCAAGGTTTTGAATTCCCCGCAGGTACAGGGTTAGGGTTTACGTTGGCAGGGTATAATGCTACAGGCGTACTTACTTTAATGGGTATGACGCGCTTTCAAGTCTATGGGTTTGAATACTAATGGGTACTGGCATTCGACTAGATAGTACACCCCCACTACGCAGCCAGAACGGTTACGTAGTGCTTTTCGACGCCAATACACAAAGCAATCTAAGCTCAGTACTTACAATCAGAGATACGCCTGTGATGCTACAGGCGTATAATTTACTGCCCGGCCAAACGATCACTGTCTACGCAGTGCAGTCGTGGCTAAACACAGAATTTGCGCAGCCTTTCAAGTATCAGGGCTTGCCGATAGTACTTACGAGTACCCAAAACGCGCATAAACTAGCGCTAAGTGGCACATACCGTTTGTTGTTTGACGGAGTGCTAGGTGACTTACTGTGCGTGTCGGTGCAGCAGCCTAAGCAGATAGGTCGGG
>JAYUWM010000106.1:0-3118 GCA_043753565.1 bacterium | reverse complement strand
GTGTTGCTGAAGGTCTAGGCCCATTAGCTGGTTGGCTGTAACGCGCATTAGCTCTGTGCTGTTGGCCAATACATCATCAATATCTATGGCTATTGTTTGTTTCATGGGTTATTTACTTAAAGACTACTTTTGCTGACACGGCTTTTAGCTTCGTTAGCAACAGATTTAAAGAAGTTTTCGTATGGGCGAGCACTTGGTTCTTGCACCTGCAAGTCGGTGCGTATACGTGGAGTTACGTCGCCTGTTTCGATCTCTTTTGTACCAACAACTATCATGTAGGGCACCTTAGCTTTTTCGGCGTTGCGAATTTTTTTACCAACGCTGTCGTTTTCGTTGTCTACTGTTACGCGCAGGCCGTGTTTCTTTGCTTCATCTTCAAGTTTTTTTACAAATTCTAGGGTTGTGGGTTCTTGATTAACACTTGCCAGGCGCACTTGTTCGGGCGCTACCCAAACCGGGAACTTGCCTGCGGTATGTTCTATATATACAGCCAAAAAGCGCTCTAGTGAACCCATTGTTGCACAGTGAATCATAACGATACGCTCGGATTCACCCTGTTCGTTTATACAAGTTAAGTCAAAGCCCTCGGGTTGGTTAAAATCAAACTGAATAGTTGCCACTTGGTGTACACGGCCAATAGCGTCTTTACCCAAAAAGTCTAACTTAGGGCCGTAAAATGCCGCATCACCAACAGCTTCGACAAAGTCGTCACCGACTCTTTTTTTGGCTATGTCACGCATAACATCTTCGACTTTAGACCACTGTTCGTCGCTACCCATATACGCAGCTCTATTTTTTGGGTCATGTAGACTAAGGCGCAACGACAATTCTATGCCTACAGTCGCGTAAAACTGTTCTATAATATCCCACAATATCAACACTTGTGATTCTGCCTGTTCGTATCGTGCAAAAACATGCGCGTCATCTTGAGTTATTGACCTTACGCGGTTTAACCCACCCAGTTCGCCTGATTGTTCATCACGGTACACCATTGTTGTTTCGCTGTATGCAATTGGTAAGTCACGGTAACTGCGTTGGCGGCTAGCGTAAATTTGCGTATGGTGCGGGCAGTTCATTGGCTTCATAGCAAACTCATGGCCTTCACGAGTATTCATTCTAAACAATTCATCTTTAAATTTAGACCAGTGGCCGCTTTTTTCGTACAAGTCTTTTTTAGTGATATGGGGTACAGTTACCTGCCCAAACCCAGCAGCACTGCGCATTTCTTGCACAAATCTATCTAGTTCGTTCCTAAGGATGGTGCCGCGTGGGGTCCACATTGGCAAACCGGGGCCAACCAAATCGCTAAACACAAATAGGTCTAGTTCTTGGCCTAGCTTGCGGTGATCACGCTTTTTGGCCTCTTCTAGCATGGTCAGGTGGGCGTCTAAATCTTCTTTTGTAGCAAACGCAACTCCGTACAGGCGCTGCATTTGTGGATTGTCATCCTTGCCGCGCCAATAAGCTCCGGCCACGCGCATTAGTTTAAATGCACCAACTTTGTCTGTACTTTCAACGTGTGGGCCACGGCACAAATCTTTAAAATCGCCGTTTTGGTAAAAGCTAACTTCGTCTACCTTACTATCTTTGCCAGCTGCAACGCCCAAGGTATCTGCATCTAGGTCGCTGGCAACTGTCGTGCCAGCTCTTTTAAGGTTGTTTAACAGCTCTAGTTTGTAGGGCTGACCATTCTCTTCAGCCCACGCAAGCGCGGCGTCTACGGGCATAGTAGTGCGTGTAAACGGCTGACTAGCACCTACTACCCTGCGCATTTCTTTTTCTATTACCTTAAAGTCGTCTTCGCTAATTGCTATACCAGGGATGTCTATATCGTAGTAAAAGCCGTGTTCTACCACTGGGCCAACACCTAACTTAGCAGTTGGCCATAGTTTCGTGACCGCTGTTGCCATAATATGTGCCAAGCTGTGGCGCATAGCGTGTAGGTCGTTTTGTTTGTCTGACATAGTTGGTTTCCCTCTATTTAAATAATAAAAGACGCTTATGAACTACAACGACCTTGTCGTACATTATGGTTCATTAGCGTCTTGGGCCCCATTTTAGGGCGGTTCCACCAAAACATTTTACTCTTGTAAGCTTACTTTTACCGCTAATCTTACCTTGTGCTGCGGAAGTTCGGTAGCTGGTGAGGCCACGTCATTACTCTGTTAACACTATACATTATGTGTTGCCAAACAAAAAGTCGGGCTTTCTCGCAAATAAGCCCGACTTAGTGGTGGTTGTGTCTTTAAAAACACTTCCCAAAACCCAACCTTTACGTAGTATACATTATGGTAGCGCTTTAATGCTAGTAGATTTTTGCTAGGTTATCCACATGTACACAAATCCACAGCCACTTATCCACTAAGATTATACGGCTAGTGCTTATTAATTTATACCATATGCGGTATAAATTAGAATCGTTCTTGCGTAAGCAGTTAGCATAATATATACTTTGTATCTGTTAGGACAGCTGGGCGATTAGCTCATTTGGCTAGAGCGCCACATTGACGTTGTGGAGGTGAAAGGTTCGAATCCTTTATCGCCCACCAATATAAAAACCCATCTTTACGGATGGGTTTTTAATCTTTTACTACCAAAATCTGGGGCAAGTGATCTGATATTTCGTTGTATGGCACCTGATAGCTTGCAACCGACACCCTGGCGCTTACAAATACATAATCGGCAAAATACTGTTTGTTGCCGGGGTGCTTGGCCCAACTTACATGGTTACGAGTAGACGTTATGCCGTAGTCGCTAATTAAGTCTTTGTAGCCAGCCTGGACGAATGCCTTAACGCTTTGGGTTGTAGGCAGCAGGTTAAAATCGCCGCCTATAATTTTTTGGCCTGGTTTATTTGCAAAAAAGTCTATAATTATCTGCGACTGCGACTGCCTAGCTTGTGTATCCAATTTGTCACTTGGCTTGGGGGTGCCGTGCACATTACATATATACAGTAGTTCGTCGCCTACCGTTATTTGTACATAGTTTGCTAGGCCGTGTAAATTATCGGCACGCAGCAGTTCGCCGCTATCTTGCACTACAATATTGTTTGCTAAATAAATTGCTTGGTTAAAATGATCGTGCTCGCTAACATATTTTTCGTTATACAACTTGGTGT
>JAYUWM010000105.1:0-3122 GCA_043753565.1 bacterium | reverse complement strand
ATGGTTGCCCAGCAGGTGGAATGTGATTTTAGGTCACTAGGCTACGCTTACGCAAACAGGCCAACTAAGCATAGGCTAGTTATGCGAGTAGGTGATGTTGCTTCAAATGTAGCACTTGCCCGTAACACGCTATTGTTGGATGCACCCAGGATAATAGCCGAAGGAATGGGTATGCCAAAAAAAATTGAAACAGCCAGGATAGGTGATATGCCGCCAAGGCCATTTAGGCTAAAAGGAAGAGGAATGACGCACAAGGATGGCAACAAAGCTGCACCCGACGTAGATTCTGTAATGTATACACTTACTAACCAGGATGGTACGCAGCATTATGATCAAAGGTTCCTAAATCCTTTCGACAATAAAGATGATTCAAGAAGTCTTCTTGCTGGTTTAGCAGTATTTTTTTGTGCACCGCTGCTACATTTGCAAGCCAGGCCAGGCGATGCAGTACGTCTACAAGATAATGTCTTATACAGAACCTCGACTAACACAGATGTGCATGCAGCCAGTAGGTACAATGATTTGTTAGATACACAACGAGTATTTTTGACAGTTAGATCATCAAGGGTTCTTAAAAACCAAAGTTAAACTATCACTAAACATAGACAAAACAAGTAAAATGTGCTAGAATATATAAATAAATGAATCAAACTATTAACAGTATAAATAACCCCGAGGCTCAGCCCCAAGCAGGTGCCGAGCTTGGAGAGTTTAGCCCGTTAGTAAACCCAGAACTTGCCTTGCAAACTTACGAAAGCTTCGCTGGTGGCCCAACCCGCAAAGCCGAGCGCGAAGCTTTTATGACAGGCGATACCTACCACCTTGTTATGACATACCCAGACCTAAACGAAGCCGAAGCGCAGCAAAAGGGTCAAACACTTCAAGACTTGCGTGCAAAGGCAATAGATAAGTACGGCCCAGATTCAATAACGGTTAGTAGTATAGATTACCGTATTAAAGAAGCAGAGTTTTTACAGGTGGCAGCGCAGCTTAACAACTTAGCCCACGGCGCAGACAAAAATGCGCTGCAGCAAGCTGCCGACAGGTACGTGCTGTTAAACGACCAACTATACGGCAAGCCCGACCAGCGAGTTGTAGACACAATGCTGGCAGATTTAAGGCAGCGCTATACCAACGATGACCCAAGGGTGCAAAAACTATGGTCCCAACTGCAACAAGGCTTTAGTTTGCAGCTTGCTAATGGTGAACAAGTAAATGTGCCTGCCTTGGTAATCCCGCAAGAAACAGCCCAACAAATACCCCAGCTATCCGACCAAGCAAAAACACTATTGGCAGCAGAATGGAAACTAATGTTCCCAGCAATTGTTGAAGCGCGCGGCGTATTGGGCGATGTTATTGCAGCCAAGCAAGGTTTGGATATAGATTATGATCCAAACAGCCTTGAAATTAACCGACACCAAACAGCACAATTATTTAGGATAGCATCTCTTGGCATAGCCAATCAGCATAATAGCGCGCCTTTTAATGTCGAAGTAAATGAAGCGGGTACTGCAGCAAGCTGGGAATCTGACCGCCAAGCCGTAGTGATCGGTTTAAGTGGCCCAGACCAGGGTTGGTCAGAGGCGCGCGAAGTTGGCGTACATGAATCTATGCACGGGCTAAAATCTTCTAATGGTCTAAAATCGGGCGAGCCTGCCATGGCTACGGGCGTTTTTACGCGCAACCCCGATGGTACCTACACTGACTATTTAACTTTTGAAGAGGGAAATAATAATTTGGGCGAAAAAGTTTTGAGCACTGACGGCGAATTAGATGCGCCATTAAAAAGTGATTACAATTACTATTTAATGTCTGGGCTAATTTACAGGGGCCTAGACGACAGGCAAGTAAAAGAAGTGTTTGAAAAACTTATTACTATTGAGCGCCTAAGTATAGACCCTAGCCTTGACGTTGAAGCTATACGCCCTAAAGTTTTAGAGCAGGTAACAATCCGCGGCGTGGTACGTGTTTTTAGAGGCACTCCAACGGATGCTGGTGTTACGGTTGATGGGCACATGCCTATTTTTACCAAAGATCTTGCATATCCTAAGGGCAGGCGAATAGCTACAGAATTTTGGAACCAGGTTGCAACAGATGCAGCAAGCCAGCCAAACCCACGTGAATATTTTCATGAAATTTTTGAAATTCAGGCGCAGGGTAAGGTAGATCCAACTGATCCGGTGCAATATGCCGCTGCAAAAGCTGCCTACCAAAAACGCCAAGCGTAGCTTGTCGACTTTTTATTAGGATACGATTATAGTTACGCCTATGAAGTCCATCAAATTTTTGTGGGACCATCCATACATAATTATTACTACTGGCGCGACATTAGCTTTTGTTGGAGCTAATGAGTGCGGATTGCTATCAAATGCGTGTGGCCACAATTCATGGCAGCGAAAGTCTATACGTCTAGGGGTCTACTTGGTTATTCTTGGTACAGTAACAACTGTAATTTGGGCTGTATATAAATTAGCCATATTTATTAAGAGGCGCAAGTAGCGTCGAAAAACATTCTACACCTTGAGTTTTGTGCGTTTTTACGCTAGAATAATGCGAGTATTTGGTAAGCCCTAAGGTATGGGCGATTAGCTCAGCTGGTTAGAGCGCGTCACTGATAATGACGAGGTCGGAGGTTCGAGTCCCTCATCGCCCACCATATACAAAAGGGGACATAGCTCAGTTGGCTAGAGCACTGCCTTTGCAAGGCAGGGGTCCAGGGTTCGAGTCCCTGTGTCTCCACCATAAAAACTGCCCAATCGTAAGATTGGGTATTTTTTATGGCTAGATCACCGGCTAGAACGCTGCACAGGGTCCAGGTGAAAAATGCCACAAGGGCATTTTGCAAGGCAACTTACTCTTCAAAACTTGTTTTGAAAGATGTAATTGCGAGCCTGCAGAATGCAGGTCGAGTCCCACCTTTACGTTACTTAAAAGCCTATCCGTCCCGGATAGGCTTTTAAGCTTAATTTGGTAACCTTAAGGTAGCCGATAAGTAATACCTTAAAAATACCGTGGCTAGATAGTAGAGGGTGCAGGGCAGGATCTACGTATTTGCATCAATAAATTGGGTGCAAAGGCAGTGCTCTAGCCAACTGAGCTATGTCCCCTTTTGTATATGGTGG
>JAYUWM010000104.1:0-9542 GCA_043753565.1 bacterium | reverse complement strand
TAAACATTTGCTAACGTATACAAACGCAAGGTTTAACCTTGCGTTTGTAATTTACGGCAAATGTTTATATTATAGTGTTATAAGCTTAAGCAAAAATGAAATATTTACGCAAATTTATACCAGTCATATTAATAACAGTTACGACATTGTTTATTGGTGCAGGCGCTTATGCGGCCACCAGTAGCGATTCTGTAGGTATAACAGGCACAATTACTGCACCACCGCCGACTACTGGTGCTAGCATTACGTTCCCTAACAATAATCAGTCTTTTACCAATGTACCTATCAATGTTACTGGTATATGCCCAACTAATTTATTAGTAAAAATGTTTAAAAATAATGTATTTGCAGGGTCAGTACAATGTAAAAATGGTAGCTATACTATACAAATAGACTTATTTAGTGGCAGTAACGAACTTGTCGCACGTGTTTACGACGAACTAGATCAACCAGGGCCGGATTCTAATACGGTTAATGTTAGTTTTAACGATGCTAAGGCTGGTGCCGGAACAAGGGTATCGCTTACTAGTAACTTTGCTAAGCGCGGTGCCTTCCCAGGGGAAACCCTGACCTGGCCCTTAGTTATTAGCGGTGGTAGCGGCCCATACGCAGTTAGTGTAGACTGGGGCGACGGCTCTACCAGTGATTTATCTAGCCAACCTTTCCCGGGTGCTTTTAACATAAAGCACATATATAAAGAAGCAGGTGTGTACAATATAATCGTCAAGGTTGTAGACCGCGACGGTGTGACTGCGTTTTTGCAGCTTGTAGGCGTTGGTAACGGCCCGCTTAGCCAAACCGGCACAGGGTCGGGCAGCGGAACATCCGCAGCACAACCTGTTAGTGGCGTACGTACTAAAATTGTATGGCAACCATCGGCTATAATATTCCCATTTGTAATTAGCACGTTTTGGCTTGGTAAAAAGTACGAACTTCATAATTTGCGAAAAAAGATCAGCCGCGGCGAACGCCCGTTCGCAGATTAATCTAATCACCCGCCATCAACGCTCGACGTAAACAGCTTTTAGTTGTATAATTAACATCTTATGACAGATGTAAAAACAGTATATGTAGGCTTGAGCGGCGGTGTAGACAGCAGTGTCAGTGCTGCTTTATTAAAAGACCAAGGCTACAATGTAGTTGGCGTATACATGAAAAACTGGTCTAAAGACCTGCCTGGCTACCCTTGCCCCTGGAAAGAAGATTACCAGGACGCTAAGCGAGTAGCTGTGCAGCTGGGTATACCTTTTAAAATGTTCGATTTCGAAGCCGAGTATTTTAGTAGCGTTGTGCAATATATGTTAGACGGCTTCGTTGCTGGCATAACGCCTAACCCTGATATTATGTGCAACCAAGAAATTAAGTTTAAATTGTTTTTAAATGCTGCAATAAAAGATGGCGCCGACTATGTAGCAACCGGGCACTATGCCAGCGCCAAAAATGGCCATTTGTATACGGCAGCAGATACAAATAAAGATCAGACCTACTTTTTGTACCGCATGACCAACGAAGCATTGGCTAAAACGCTATTTCCACTGGCTAGCTACACTAAACCACAAGTACGTGACCTTGCTAAAAAGTATAAACTTGTAACGGCTACAAAAAAAGAGAGCATGGGAATTTGTTTTGTAGGTAAAGTTGGAATAAAAGAGTTTTTGCAGCAATTTTTACCACCACAAAAGTCCGGCAATATAAAAGACCAAAATGGGGTGATGATTGGCCAACATGACGGCGCAATATTTTATACTATAGGCCAAAGGCACGGCATAAATGTTGGCGGCGGCTTGCCTTACTATGTAACCAGTAAAGATATGCAAAAAAACGAATTATATGTAACAAGCGACATTCAGGACCCGAAGTTGCACAGCGCGGAAATAACTATTACCAGCCCGCACTTTACCCAGCAGCCTATACCAAAAACTGACCTTCAGGTGCGCACAAGACACCGCGGCCCACTTACAAATGTTATTAGCGTCTCAGTTGCTCCCAACAATACGTTTGTATTGCAGCTTGATCAGCCAATACGTGCGCTAACACCCGGGCAATCTGCCGTGCTATACCACAAAAATCAATGCATCGGTGGTGGCATAATCTGTTAAGCAAGCAGTACAGTGCAGTTTAGGAATGTTGTGATTTATTAGCGTTAAAAACCCATTGTTACACAGCAATTTATAGTTATTTAAGGGTCGCCAGAACTACTATATTACTCACAAAAGCTGTTAATTCTTCCATGCTATAACAGATTATAACAGATGTGGTAAACTGTTATCATGGCTAAAACCAACAAACCTAGAAAACTACCAAACTTCGCTTTTATAGATAGCCAAAATTTAAATTTAGGAATAAAATCGTTGGGCTGGCAATTAGACTGGCGCAAGTTTAGGCTGTATTTAACAAACAAATACAACATTGATGTAGCGTATTTATTTATTGGAATGATGCCAGGTAACGAAGCTCTGTACGATAGTCTGCAGGCCAATGGCTACCGATTAATATTTAAACCCACTACCGAATATGAAGTAAATGGCAAAGTAATGGTAAAAGGTAACGTAGATGCCGAGCTAGTTTTATATGCTGCAGCAAAAGTAATCAATGATTATGATAAAGCATTGGTTGTTAGTGGTGACGGCGACTTTGCATGCCTAGTAGAATACCTAGAAGAAAAGCAAAAATTACTGCATCTTGTAGTGCCCAATGACAGGTATTCAAAGTTACTTGGTAAATTTACAAAAAAAATAGTAAGAATGAGCCAATTAAAAAAGAGCCTAGAATACAAAAAAACCAAGAGTAGCGGTCGGTCGAAACCTTAGGCCTGCTTGGTTATGGTGATATGCTGATATTAGCAAAATACTCAAGGAAAGTCAATATACTACAATGAACGCACAAGACATACGCAACAAATATTTAGAATTTTTTAAAGCACAAAATCATGCTGTTATTCCGCGCGCTTTAATGGTGCCGATCGGCGAACCTAGTGTGTTGTTTACTGGCAGCGGCATGCAACCACTTATCCCATACTTATTAGGTGAAAAGCATCCGGCGGGTACGCGCTTGGTAGATAGCCAAACATGTTTGCGTGCACAAGATATAGACGAAGTTGGCGACAACCGCCATACTACTTTTTTTGAAATGTTAGGTAACTGGAGCCTGGGCGATTATTTTAAATCCAAGCAAATACCTTGGTTTTTTGAATTTCTAACAGATGTTGTTGGTATAGATCCCAGTAAACTTTACGTAACTTGCTGCAGTGGATTCGAAGAATACGGTGTGCCAAAAGATATTGAAAGTGGTGCAATATGGAAAAAGCTTTTTGACAGCAAAGGCATACCCACAAAAGAGGTAGACTTGGGCAGTGAAGAAAATGGCTACAAACTAGGCGAGCAAGATGGCCGCATATTTTATTATGATGAAAAAAACTGGTGGAGCCGAAACGGCGCACCAAAAGACGTAAAAGTGGGCGAACCATGTGGCCCCGACAGTGAAGTATTTTATTTGTTTGATAATATTGAACATGACACAAAATGGGGTCCGTATTGCCACCCCAATTGTGATTGTGGTCGCTACATGGAAATTGGTAACAACGTATTTATGGAATACTTGCGTACCGAAGCTGGCTTTGAAAAATTACCAGCCCAAAACGTAGACTTTGGCGCCGGGCTAGAGCGCATTGCCGCCGCTGCAATAGATAGCCCCGACATGTTTAAGATTAGCTTGCTGTGGCCAATTATTGAATCGTTAGAAAAGTTATCGGGCAAATCGTATGATGACCATACACAGAGCATGCGTGTAATTGCTGACCACCTACGCGCAGCCACTTTTTTAGCTGTTGACGGCGTTGTGCCAAGCAACAAAGAACAAGGCTATGTTATGCGCCGCTTAATGCGCCGCGCCATAAGGTTTGCCTTTGACCTTGGTATAGAACAAAATTTTATGGAAGTACTTGTGCCGGTAATTGCCGACCTGTACCATGCAGATTACCCAGAAGTTGCCGAAGGCCGCACAAAAATTATTGAAGTATTAGCAAAAGAAGAAAAAGTGTTTAGGCAAACCTTGCGCAAAGGTATTGCCCAGCTAGCAAAATTTGCTGACGGTGGCTTAACCGGCCAAGAAGTATTTACGTTGTACGATACATATGGATTCCCGCTAGAACTAAGCGTCGAAGAAGCAAAAAAACAAGGTATCAATGTAAGTGATACCTGGCATGAAGAATTTGATGCACTTATGCAGGCCCAGCGTGAACGCAGCCAAACAGCAGCTAAAGGCTCTTTTAAAGGTGGCCTTGGTGGCCACACAATGCAGCACAAAAAGTACCACACAGCCACACACCTTATGTACCAAGCGTTGCGCGATGTTTTGGGCGACCACGTAGTGCAAAATGGTAGTAATATAACCGAAGAACGCCTACGTTTTGACTTTACCCACGATAGCAAAGTAACGCCAGACCAAATTAAACAGGTCGAAGACATTGTAAATGACCAAATTAGCAAAGATTTAAAAGTAAGCTATGCCGAATATCCTACTAATGTTGCCCGCCAAGATATGGGTGCACTTGGCCAGTTTGGTGACCGATACGGCGACACAGTAAAAGTTTATAAAATGATAGCAGACGGTTCCGATAAGCCATTTAGCTTTGAAATTTGCGGCGGGCCACATGTAGATCATACGCTGCAGCTAGTACAAGAAGATAAAAAGTTCAAGATCTTAAAAGAAGAAGCCAGCAGTGCTGGAATTAGGCGAATAAAAGCAGCTTTAGTATAACCGCTTTATCTGTTGTAGCGTGGTATAATACGAGGTAACATGATTAGCATTATTAAGAGCACTAGCAAAAAGGTGTTCACGAGGGTAAAAGACGTTAAGTTGCCCGTAAAAATGGCAGAGACTTACGTTGTTGCATTAGATATAGGTACCGAAAACGTGAAAGCCCTTATAGGACGCGTACAGCGCAACGGCAACATAGACATTGTAGGCGTTGGTAAGGCGCATCAGGCCGTAACAGATATGCAAGCAGGTGCAATTGCAGATATTGCTACAGTAACTGCCAACTGTGATACTGCTTTAGCCGAAGCCGAGGACCAGGCTGGTATGAGTGGTACGCGCGTAATTATTGGTATTGCCGGTGAACTTGTAAAAGGCACAACTACTACAGTGCGTATCCACCGCAAAGATGCGCAGAAGCCTATAGATGACGCCGAGTTTGCTAAAATTATCAAACTCGTTCAAACCCGCGCTTTGCAAACTGCCAAGACCGAACTAAAAGCAGACCTTGGTGGCAAAGAGGTAGAGGTTCGCATGGTAAACAGCGCCTTGGTACGTATCCAAATAGATAGTTATGATATTACCAACCCAATTGGTTTTCAGGGCAAAGAGGTTAGTATTCAGCTATACACCGCGTTTGCACCAATGATACATATTGGCGCGCTAGAGCGTGTAGCCGAAATGCTTGATCTAGACTTGCTCGCAGTTGCAGCCGAACCATTTGCCGTGTCACGTGCAGTGCTTGGCAACGACGATCAAAACAAAACCAGCGCAATTTTAATGGATGTTGGCGGTGGTACAACAGATATAGCAGTTGTTAACGAGGGTGGCGTTATGGGTACTAAAATGTTTGGCATTGGGGGTAGGGCGTTTTCGCGGTCTATCGAGCGCGATATGGGTGTTACGTATACCCAGGCCGAGGCCATTAAGCTTGGTTTAGCCGATGGCCGCGTACCAAAGCAAAAGGTAGCAGCAGTAGAATCTGCCCTAAAAAAGACACTTGATGTTTGGTCTGGCGGCGTACAAATTGCATTAGAAGAATTTAATGTAGAAACCTTGCCGCACCGTGTACTACTTTGCGGCGGTGGGTCTTCGCTAACAATGCTGGTGGATGATTTGCAAGAATCTAGCTGGTACAAAGATTTACCGTTTACTAAAAAGCCCTTTATACACCACATTCAGCCCAACGAGGTATCTGCAATTGTAGACACGACAGATACAATTACTGACCATACGTTTATTACTGCCATGGGCTTATTGAGGGTGGGTGCCGATACACTTGCTACCAACAACATTTCTGGCAATGGCAGATCTATTAAAGATAAAGTCAACAAACTATTAAAGGTATAGCTATGTCAAAAGAAACAATTTACGTAGACCAAGACGACGAAATAACAGCTGTTATTAGCAAGATCGAAAGTTCCCGCGAAAAGGTAGTGGCTGTTGTATTGCCTGCACATTCAACCGTTTTTACAAGTGCGATAAACATGAAGCTAATTAAAAAAGCCCAAGATAAGCACAAAAAAAGCATTGTTCTAATAACAAGCAACGTCCACATATTGCCGGTAGCTGCCGCTGCTGGTTTGCATACAGCAAAAAACCTTGCATCTAAGCCTACTTTGCCTAAGGTAGCTGTAGCCACAGCAAATACTGATTTGCCGATACAACTTGACGATTCAGACGCATCATCAGTAGGGTTAGCCTCAGCAATTGCTACAGATGCCGATAGCGATATTATTCAACTTGATAACACCGTAAAAGAGCCAAAGCAAAAAGGTGTACCGTTTAATAAAAAGCTTAAGGTACCTAACTTCAACACCTTTCGCATAAAAGTATTTGCTGGTAGTTTTTTGCTTGTTGCAGTTATAATTTTTTGGATATTTGCAGCCTTTGTTTTGCCAAAAGCCACAGTTACTATAAAAACCGATGTTTCTACGATTGATTCTGTGTTGGCAGTGCAGGCGACAACAGAAGTTAAGACCTTTGATGTTAGTAAACTTATATTGCCAGCCACTATGCTTGATAACAAAAAAACCGATACAGAAAAGGCCCCCGCAACCGGTAAAAAAGATGTAGGCACAAAGGCCAGTGGGAGTATGGTAATTACAAACTGTACCGATGCTACGGTAACTGTGCCGGCAGGTACATCATTCACGAACAGTGGTTATTCATTCGCGCTAGACGCAGCAGTTAACGTTCCTGGCAGTAACTTCTTTAGCGCGCAAAACGGTGGAGCGTGCAAAAAAGACGGTAAGGCAAATGGTACTGTAACGGCAATGAAGGCCGGAGGAGATAGCAACTTAACAGCTGGTCAAAACTATGTATCGTCATTTGCTTCAACGGTTACAGGTGTTGGCGGCGCCATGGGCGGCGGTACTAGTAAAATTATTGTAGTATTAAGTGCCCAGGATATTGAAGCAGCCAAGGCTAGGCTAGCCGGCAAATCTAAAACAGCAGCATCCAGCGAACTAATTACCCAGCTAGAGGCATCGGGCCTAGTTGCGTTGCCGGAGACTTTAACTGAGAGTGCGCCAGCTATTACAGCTAGTGCTGCACCAGATGCAGAGGTTACTGAGGTTACTGTTACTCAAGTTATTTCGTATACTATGCTAGCTGTCTCTAAAACAGATATACAAAGTTTGGTAGAGGCCGATGTAAAAACAAAGATATCTGATAATCAGCTTAAAATACTAGATAACGGTATAGATAAAAAGCAGTTGCAAATAACCTCTAAAACATCGCCAAGTGATCAAAAACTGCAAATTACTACCGTAGCAACAGTTGGCCCAGATATCGATATAGTAGGTGTTGCAAACGATGTTGCTGGTAAAAGTCGCGGCGATATCCAAACAATGCTGTCACAAAGATCGGGTGTTAAAGAAGTAGTTGTGCGTTATGATCCGTTCTGGGTTACTAAAACACCTAAAAAAGCCTCCAAAATAATTGTTGTAGTAGAGCAAGTAAATGCAAAATAACACTATAGGTAATGTTATAGCCCTAGATGTGGGCGATGCCCGAATAGGTGTTGCTGTTGGGCATACTATTGCCCGTTTACCACACCCGTTAGGCATAATAAATTCCCAGCCATTGACCGATGCAATAGTAGCAATAAAATATACCATAACGGCTCAACAAGAGGTTACGGCTATCGTTATTGGCATGCCACTTAGCCAAGACGGTGACCAAACTGCGCAGTCTAATAAAGTAACCGAATTTAGCCAGGTGCTAAAAAATGAAATATCACTACCAATTTATTTTGTTGACGAATCTTTTAGTAGCGTAGACGCCGACGAATATATTAAACTACATAAAATAATGACTAAGCACAACGATTCTATAGCTGCTTGCTTGGTGCTACAACGATATTTTGATATGCAAGGGCAGGTATATGCGTAAAAACAAGATTAGTAAAAAACGTTGGTTAATTACACTGTTAAGCATTTTTATTGCTGTACTTTTATGTTTAGTGTTTATTGTGCGTGCTAACTACCAAAATAACCTAAAACCGGTATCCACCGACACACAAACAACCATATTTACAATACAGCCTGGTAGCAGTGTCTCTGAAGTTGCAAGCTTGTTACAACAGCGTGGGCTAATAAAAAACGCCAGTTCTTTTGAATGGTATGTACGTACCCGTAATGTGCTTAATCAACTGCAGGCTGGCAGCTATGCTATTAGCCCATCTTATAATGTTGAGAAAGTCGTAGATATTATAATAACGGGCAAAGTAGCAACAGATTTGCTTACAATATTACCTTCGCAGCGGCTTGACCAAATACAAGCATCGTTTGTAACTAGTTTTGCACGGTACGGTGTAAGTAAGGCATCAGTAGATAAAGCATTTGACCCAGCGCTATATGCGTCGCACCCAGCGCTTACAGATAAACCGGCTTCAGCTAGTCTCGAAGGTTATTTGTACCCCGAAAGTTTCCAGCGCACGGCAGCTACACTTCCACAAACTATGATTACAGCATCACTTGATCAAATGGCAGCAGCGCTTACACAAGATGTTAGGGCAGGCATTGCAAAACAAGGCCTAACGCTGCACGAAGCAGTAATACTAGCTAGCATAGTAGAAAAAGAAGTAAGTAACCCCGATGATAAGCCTAAAGTAGCACAGGTATTTTTAAAGCGTCTGCGCAGCGGCATGATGCTGGGGTCTGACGTTACAGCGTATTATGGAGCCGAAATTAGCGGCCTTACAAGGTCGGTTTTTACAGATACACCCTACAATACACGTATACACACAGGCTTGCCGCCAGAGCCTATCAGTAATGTTACAAACAGTTCGCTTAAAGCTGTTGCTAACCCAGCCACAACAGATTATTTATATTTTGTAGCGGGCGACGACGGCATAACCTACTTTAGTAAAACAAATGCTGAACATGAAGCCCTAGCTGCTCAACACTGTAAGAAGTTGTGCCAAGAGTAGGGCATTGACCAAACTAGGCTAAAATTGGTATAATTCAATCCGTAATCCTTGTTTTACCGTCGATTACGAAGAGCGTAAGGTCGCACTAAAGACCACAGGAGTAGATATCAAGAACCAACAATCAGCGAATGGCGAACATATGTCCGCCAAATCGCACAAAATTGTGGGTAATCAGGTTGCCAGTTCTGGCAAAAAAATAAGGCGTAGTTTAAAAAAACGCCTAGTTCGTAATGGACTTGTTTTAGTTAACATAGCGGTGTTAGTTGCTGCAATATTTTTAATCCTTAAAAACCCAGACAGCAGCAGTGTTATTAAACACGGTGTTGTTAATCAGCAACAAAATAGCAAGGTA
>JAYUWM010000103.1:0-3177 GCA_043753565.1 bacterium | reverse complement strand
CCAAAGGATTATGAGTCCTCTGCTCTAACCACTGAGCTATACCCCCGTCAAAATTACGTTTTTGTCTTGTTTTGGCCATATAGACCAAAAGCTTCGACTTCAAACTAAATTTCTCCTCTGTTCCGAAAAAAGAATCCTCTCTTTTTTCGGGGAGCTTCTATAACGACTAACTTACAAATTATAACAGATACAAAGATGATTGCGACTAGGCAGTATTATTTTGCTGGGCTATATCCAATCGCTCTTGCAAAGTATAGCCGCCGTAGATCATATTTATATTAAGTGCTGCCCTACCTAAGCCAAAAACCAGGCAATCATCAATAACAGGGCAGACTGCACAGATTTCTTTGGATGTAGCAACGTCTTCAGGGTTAGAACCATAAAACAAGTTAGGGTTAATCTGCGAAGCTGGATGCTCAAAGCACATTGCATCGGCATCCCAACTAAGGTCATCTAATGTTTGTTTTTGCATAGCCATGATTTTTGACTTTACTCCAATGTATTAGTAAAAACAAGCAATTAAGCATATGAGTTATAATATTTATATTGTGCAACAAAAAATACAAACACTACTACGCGGTGCAAAACGCTATCAACTGCAAGATCCGCAGACTTGGGGGCTTATTGTATTGGCGATTATAGCAGGTACAGTAACCTGGAGCGGTGCAAAATCTATCGGCCAAAACTTTGAACTGCAAAAAAAAGTAGTGGTGATACAAGAACAAAATAAAGTACAAAACCTGCAGAACGAAACCCAAAAACTGCGTAACGAATACTACAAGACGGATGAATATAAGGAACTATCGGCGCGGCGTATTTTTGGCAAGGCAGCCCCGGGCGAACAAGTATATATTGTGCCTAAGGATATTGCCCTGTCACAGGTTTCGCCTGCCCAAAATACGCCTGCGCAGCAGCCAGTAGCCCAAAATCCTGTTACACTGCCTAAGTATCAACAAAACGTGCAAGATTGGCTAGACTTTTTCTTCCACCGAACACCAAGGCAATAAAGGGGACAATATGGACCAAACACCAATTACAATAGCGGTTATAGTCGGCACAACGCGCCAGCAAAGGCTTAGCATACAAGCAGCAAAGTTTGTTGCCAAAGTGGGGCAAGACTTGCCCGGTGTAACAATTATTTTTGTAGACCCATTAGATTTTAACCTACCAGGTGACGGTAATGACCCAGAAGGCAAAGATGCACGCTACACAGATATTACCGCCCAGGCCGATGCCTTTTTTATTGTTACACCCGAATATAACCATAGCTTCCCGGGTAGCCTAAAACGTCTGCTTGATAGTGAGTTAGCAAACTACATACACAAGCCAGTGGCTATTGCAGGGGTATCTAATGGGTCTTGGGGCGGCGTGCGCGCCGTAGAATCATTGGTACCAGCCGTGCGTGAAATGGGGCTAGCTGTAACTTTTACCAGCGCTTATTTTGCCAGGGTGCAAGATTTATTTGACGACCAAGGCAACGCCAAAGAAGAACGCACGTTAGCGAACGTACAAAAGGCTTATGCCGAACTGCTATGGATGGCCCGCGTATTAAAACACGGCCGTAACACTATGCCTAAGGCGTAGTTTTAAATATACTGACTTGTCATTTTTAAAACATAAGCAGATAATATTAGTATAAATAAGGACACATCACTATGAGTAAAGATCACCAAAAGCGCGAGACCAAGAAACCTAAAAAACCAAAAGCCTAGTTAGCAGCAAATGTTCGGTGGCTAATTTTTTACGTTTATACTGTTTGCTAGTTGATCGAATCCTGCCTGGTACTGATTGTCATTGGTGTACATGTATTCTACTTTTACCACGCCCTTACCGGTGTCAATATAGTAAGCATTTATAATAGTGGCTTGTTTAAAAGACGAAGAAGCAAGGTATTCGGTTGAAGCTTTCAAACTTTTAAGGCCGTTTATATATAGTGATATACAAACATGCTTTTTTACATCTGTGACATTCTGCAATTGGTTACAGTCTTTGTTATTGCTGGGGTCGACAGAAATCTTAATGGGGGAAACTGGGTTTGAGCTACAGTTAGCAGTCGTTCCGTTAGGGCTAACGAACACGGCTCCGCTGCCTTGGCATTTATCTTGTTTCCAACCATCCGGAAGCACGTACGTCACTAGTTCGCTCACTTCACCCACCTCAGTATTATTTACCGTCTGCTGCGTGTTAGCCGTTTGCTGAGTGCTAGGTGATGAATCTGAACGGCCATACCACCAACCCAATAGGCCGGCCCCAAGCAGTAATACCAAGATAGTAAAAAACGCAGTCGTTTTTTTATGCAGCCTTATGTATTTATTGTCTTTTTCTGGGTTCATATTATTGCCCCTTATTACTTAACCTGTGTATTTGGTAGTTTAGCTTTGTGTTTGGCTTGAAGTGCTTGGTCCGGCACTATTATTTTGGCTCACAAAATAACTTCCACCAAATACTAAGAACAGGGTAACAATAGCCACAAGGGCTTTTATATTCATGAATTTACGTTAATTGGACTATTCTTTAGGTTCATTTAGCACTAGTAATTTACTTATGCCCCAAGCAATTAGCCCGTATACAGCTATTGCTACTAAGATAGATGGCTCAAACACAGAGCGTACATTACCGGAAGTTGCTTTTGCAACACCAAAGATCGTATCAAAAGGTACGCTAAACACTCCACTTACTGAATAGATTAAATTCACAAATGAATTGCCTGCATTTGCACCTGCTAGCTTTAAAACAAACCTTAGTGCAAGAATGATTGCTATAAACCCGTATATATACCAAATGACATTACTGACTGTTACCTTTGAATCGACTTCTTTATTAACACTTTGGGTACGCTCAGTAACAACCGTACCATCTTCTGTAGTTAGTTGTTCATCTCTGTTAGTGACTTTATTTACTTCTTGCATTATAAAAACTCCTTAGGTTTTGTAGATTAAAACTTACCTTGTAGCCAGCTTAAACGTTTCGCCTGCCTGTAATTAGGTTGTATATAAATATGACCAGCGCAATTACAAGTAAGGTATGAATTAAACCACCGCCTATATTCGCAAGTACACCTAGCATCCATAGAACGGCTAAAATTACGATTACGGTCCAAAGCATATGTTTCTCCTGTTATTACTAGTTTACAAGTTGATTCTACGTCTATTTAAACAGTGCGGCTGCAAGATTTTT
>JAYUWM010000102.1:0-3183 GCA_043753565.1 bacterium | reverse complement strand
ATTTCCCCAGAATGATTTGATTCTGGCTGCGGAACACTACAACCTGCTGCCAAACTTAGGGCTGTACCAGTAAGTAACGTCGAACGAATGAATTTATTCATGTAAATTAGTATACCAGCATATAGTGCTTATGTCAATAGCGCGGCGGCAAAAAGTACGTTAATCATAAGCAATTGCCTTTTATGGGGTGTTTATCGTATACTATGGGTAACATTTGATGAAATAACAGGGAAGGATACAGAATGGGAAAGCCAAAAAAGCGCACCAGTCCGCGTCGTACTGGGACGCGCCGAAGTCACTTAGTGCTAAAACTGTCACGTGCAGTTAATGCTAAAAGTCCAGTAAAAGTACGCACAACATCACGCGAATCTGCAAAAAAGATCGCTGCTTAAAAGGGTAAAGTTAACAATAAGGGTATCTTGCTATGGCATCAAACCGTCATCTTGGACGTATCGTCGCTCTACAGACACTGTACGAGCAAGATTTTCGTCGTGATGTTAGCGACCCTGGCTTTGAGCTATCCGAAGTATTGCGTCGTAACACCGACCGATACCAAGAAGTATTAGAAGACCAAGCGTTTATAAGCAAGATAGTGCACGGTGTTACAGATATGCAAGACCAGCTTGACTCTATTCTGCAACCAGTTGCGCCTGAATGGCCAATTGATCAGATAGCAAGAATGGACAGAATAATCTTGCGCATGGGTATATACGAACTGTTGTTTAACAGCGATGCGCCGCCCAAAGTGGTCATAAACGAAGCCGTAGAGCTTGCAAAAGCTTTCGGTGGCGATAATTCCAGCAAGTTTGTTAATGGTGTTTTAGGCACTGTGTTGAAAAACAAAGAAAAAGGCCAATATGACCCAGCCAAGCCTGAAAAACCTAAAAAGCCAACCAAAAAATCATCTAAAATATCTAAGTAAAATAATAGAAAGTTAAGTGGCCAAAGTGGTACAAAGACCAAAGCCAATCAAAGCATTCAAACGGCTTGTCACAAGGCGTAATGCTGCTATTAACGAGGTTGTTCGTGAACCCACCGCTGGTGGCGTTGTTTATAGACATGCCAAAAATGGCGAAATTGAAATTTTGCTAATTCAAGATGCTAAAGACCGCTGGACTATCCCTAAGGGCCACATCGAAGAAGGTGAATCACCTAAACAAACGGCCGAGCGCGAAATTGGCGAAGAAACAGGCCTTCGCGAAATGAAGGTGCTTAACTGGTTGGGTAAAATTAACTTTAGATACCGCCGCCAGCAAAGCTTGGTGTTAATGACTACAGAGATATTCTTGGTACATGCCAAGGGCGATACTAGTGATATCAAGCCAGAAGAATGGATGAACGGCATTAGGTGGTTTACTGCTGCGGAAGCCTTAGATAAAATAGAATATGAAGATATTGGTAAGATAATCTTGCTAGGCCTTAAAAAGATTCGGGACAACAAACTTTAATATGGATACGTCAAAATACGCCGTATTTGCCAAAGATACTCTAGGGGTGGTGTTTAACGACCTTCAACTGTTAATAACTGCATTTACGCACAGATCATACCTAAACGAGCACAAAAAGACTGTGTTTGAGCACAACGAACGCCTAGAATTCTTGGGAGATGCCGTGTTAGAGCTTGTAAGTACCGAATTTTTGTATAGTGGCTACAGTGAACCAGAGGGTATTTTAACCAACTGGCGAAGTAGTTTAGTACGCACCGAAAGCATAAGTGCCGCCGCATCAAACTATAACTTTGAACCATTATTACGCCTATCGCGCGGCGAAAAGCGCGGTACTGACCGTGCTAGGGCTCAAATTTTGGCAAACTGTTACGAAGCGGTCATTGGCGCACTATATCTAGACCAAGGTTACGATGCAGCTAAAGACTTTATAAATAAAACTATCATAAGCACATTCGATCAAATCCTAAAATCTGGTTCTTGGATGGATCCTAAGTCACGCTATCAAGAGTTTGTACAAAGTACCGAAGGCTTTACACCTAACTACCGCGTACTAAGCGAAGAAGGCCCCGACCACGACAAAGTATTTAGTGTAGGCGTATTTGTAGAGGGTGACTTGCGAGGTAATGGTAGCGGCCCAAGTAAGCAAATTGCCCAAATTAAGGCTGCCGAAATTGCGCTTGCAAAGGGCGAAGCGGGCATCCCTGTTGACAAGTAGCTATTATATCTGTAAAATACAGGTAAATCTTTAATATTAATTTAGGTGTAGAAGTAAGGTTTAAGTAAATATGCTAGCTATTCGTTTTCAGAGAGTCGGCCGCAAAGGTCATGCAGAATTCCGTGTCGTTGTTCAAGAGGCTCGTCGTAGCCCTGCTAGTGGCCGCATTGTTGCCCAGGTTGGCCATTACAACCCCCACACAAAGGTAACAACCCTAGATAAAGAAAAGGCTGCTTTTTACCTAAACAACGGCGCACAGCCATCGCAGCGCGTTGCTGGCTTGTTTAAACACCAGGGCATGGATTTACCATCTTGGGTATCTATCGACACATCAAAAAGCCGTGCAATTAAAGACACCGAAAAATTACGCCGTAACCGCCCAGCAGTAGAAGCAGCACCAGAGCCAGTAGCAGAAGCACCAGCCGAGACAACTGCGGAAGTAGCCACAGAAGTGGATGTAGCTGAAGTTGTTGCAGAAACACCAGAAGTAACTGCCCCAGAAGAAGCTGCAGCTGAACCAGCCGCAGAACCAGAAGCGCCCGAAGCAGAAGCACCACCTAAAGCCTAAACAATTTTGACGGCTTTGGTTTGCTATACTAATTAGTAGAACATTTAAACAGGAGTCAAACCATGGATAGTACCATCGACCTACAGTTTGTTGAATATATTGTTAAATCACTTGTTGGCAAGCCTGACGAAGTTAAAATACAGCGCACCATAGACGAAAAGGGTGTTTTGCTTGAACTAACAGTAGACCCAGAGGATTTGGGACGTGTTATTGGTAAGCGCGGCGCAACTGCACAAAGCTTGCGTACGCTACTGCGTGCACTAGGCACCAAAAACGATGCCCGTTACAACCTAAAAATTGTAGATAACGGCGAACCACGCCCTGAACGTACAGACCGCCCTATGCGTGATGATCGCCGCGAAGAAGGCGACCGCCGTGACGACCGACATAATGACCGCCCTGCACGGGAAGATAATAGTGCTGTTACATCAGACGATGCATCTACAGCAGTT
>JAYUWM010000101.1:0-3230 GCA_043753565.1 bacterium | reverse complement strand
GTGTATCTAGGTAACACTTAATATACCAATAGTTATACGGTAGCTAGCTTAGGTTAGTACCTAAACAGATTACGATAACTCTGCTTTTAGAATCTTTGAAAGTGCTTGCATGCTGTTGAATTCGTAAAAAGATAGGTATGCCAAAGCTAGTTGTCTTGCGTCGGTGTTGCGCAAACTAAATCCTTTATTTGTAGAACTTATCAAAATAGCATTAGCGAGCATTCTGCCTGTCCGTTTATTACCATCCTCAAATGCTTGCAAATATGGTACCAGTGATAATGCTAACAATGCACGTACAAAAGGTGTTTGCGCATGATTTATTACTGCCAGCACATCTAACATATTTTCTTTTAATTTATGCGGGTCGCTTAGTGGCAAATAATTACTTGCAGTAATATTTACGATTTTTTTTCTTATACCTGATTTAATACCAAGATTTTGACCAATTATCCTGTGAATCTGTTCTACAGAACTGTAGGCGATATTGCTACTAAAAAGATCTGGGTTATCAACTATAAAAGCAACCGCGTCTTTGTGGTTCAAAATCATCTGGGTCTCAAATTCTGTACGATTTTTTGCCTTTATTCCTTCAACTAATAGTAGTTGCGTGTCTAGTAAGGTATACGTATTGCCCTCGAATGAAGATGATTTCCACGATAGTTCTACTGTTAGATGTTCTATGTCTTTTGCAGACATCTTCTGACTAGCTGTGGCATCTTTGGGGTCACTATAATCAAGTAAACTATCGACTTGGCCCTGTGGCGATGCAATTAGCCACTGAATTAATTGAGAATTTAACTTGCTACTGGGACGATTCATATCTTGTAATAGCTTTTCTGGAATAGTTGCTTGCAACAGTGAAGAATAATTTACAGTGTAGGTGGGGCTGTTAACGCCTGTTTTTATTAGCATGCCTAGGTCTGTTAGCCTTGATAATGCCCGCTGAATTGAGCGTATATCTGTATTATGTAGTTGCGCACTAACTTGGGCTGCCGTCGTGCAACCGTTTAGTATGTGTACCAAGGTATACGATGTACTTTTGCTTAGATTCATACGACAATTTTATCATATTTTACAAAAATATACTATTTTTTGTCGTATGACAATACTAGGTTACGGCAAGGGTTACGATTGGCAGCCCAATTTTTAACCCGCTAACGGTTTCTTACCAATAGATATTAGCGATTTATAGCTGTTTAACTAAATTTATTGTTTTATTTATAGGTTTATATGGCCTAGCAACTTCCCAGCTGCTTATTGCTAAGGTTGGCACTTGCCGCCGAGTATAGTGTTGGGTAAACGTTTACGGTAAAGCCGGACCAGCTACCCCCCTGAACGTAAGAATTAGAATTAGGCTTAACGGTACCGTAAATCCCATTGCTAGAACTATACTTGACACTATTTGATCTTCGATTCAAAACATAATACTTATAGCTGTAGGGTGTCGCATTAGATTTACATGCATTAACTAGTACATTTTCTTGATTTATTACCGTTGTCCAGTTTGCAGCCTTAGCACTAATATCATTCTTAGATTTGTAGATTCTAAAGCCTGCAAAGCCTATAGCACCAGCTACTACTACAGCTAAACCTATTAGCATTAGGTGATGTGTTATACCACGCTGGTCTTTTTTGTTTGTTTTCATGTGTTCCTTTTTGTTTATTATTTTAGAATATTTTTATTTAGCATATGCACTTTATCTAGCCGAATAATACCCCCCCCCGAAGGGTGGTGTCAATAGTAGTTGTGGTTACTAGGACCTACACCCTAAATGCTATTTATTTTCCAGCTTATGTATACGGTCGTGGCCTAGCCCGTAATAATGGGCGATTTCGTGCCATAGGGTGCGTTTAATATGTTCTTGTAAATCAGCTACGCTATTGCTGGCACTTTGCAACGGCAACTTAAATAATGTAATTTTATCTGGTAGCACCAAATTATATCCACTACCGCGGCGGGTTAGGGGGATACCCTCGTATAAGCCAAATAGTGTCTGCCAAGCCTGCAAGTTTTGCCTGCGGCGTTGTTCGGTAGATGGTTCGTCTTCGTAAACTATAACCACATTATTAAGCCCTGCAATATACTGTTGCGGCAGTTCGTCCATAGCCCTTGTTATCATGGCGTCAAATTGTTCATTGCCTACAGTTATCATAGGCCTAGTATAGCAACCGGGGCTATATCATATCGCGTACATTACCAAACGCAATCCGGTCTAAAACCACTTTGTTCATGGCCATCATATTTGCAGGTGTCACTGCGTATTCGCCGTAGCGATTATTTACTGCATCGAGCGCATCGCTTATGCGGCGGGCTGCCAGGTAGCCACGTTCCGACCCAAACAAATCTAACTGTTCGGGGTCCAGCCCGTGTAAATCAAAAACTGTAACCGACATCAGCCTAACGGGTTCGATAACTTTTGCAGATTGCAGCAAGCGCTTAGCGTGGGCATAAATATCGTGTGTGGCATATAACCGCGCCGCAACTTTTTCACCGTGGTGCCAGCCATTTCTAGGGCCCACTATGTCTAGTTCTTCAAACGCCTCATGTTTGGATGAATTTTGGGATGAAGACGAGTATCGAAGCGCAGACGTGCTTGCGGCACGTCGAGCATCGGAACGCAAGTCTTCGCCCGAAATACGCCAAACTGATGGGGTTTGGTTTGCAAAACCCAGCCAAAGGCTAATACCCCCCGCGTACAGGTTATTTTTGCGTAGGCGCCTACCGGCTTTTTCGCACAGTTTCATTAAAACACGTTCAAGTTCTTCGGGATCGGACGTCTTATTACTAATAGCATGTTGGTGCCCAATGCTTTTGCGGCTAAAGTCACGTCTATCCGGTTCGTGTCCCCGCAGCCGCAAATACCAGTGCCGGCCAACAATACTTTTAAATACACGTTTACGCAAAAACTGCTCGTCGGCATCCAAAAATTGTAGAGGTGTCATAATGCCAAATGCCTGCAGGCGACGCTTGTACCTGGTGTTAATGCCTGGCAAATCTAATAAATCTAGCTCTTTATACATTGCACGAAGGTTTTCGTGCGTTATACTATCGAGCCCATTTGGTTTGTGCAAACCTGCTGCTAATTTTGCTAAAAATCGGTTAGGGCCAATACCTACGTTTACTGTTACAGCCTCGCCCAAACTCTCGTAAATCTTTTCTTTAATCTCGTACCCCATGGCCTCGGCAGCCATGCCCTGTTTGTATACAGGCGAGTTTTCTAGGTGAACCA
>JAYUWM010000100.1:0-3240 GCA_043753565.1 bacterium | reverse complement strand
CACCGTAGAGTGCTAATAGGTTTGCGATTGCTGTACCAGCTGCGCCTGACCCCACAATTGTAATGCGGCATTCTGCAATGGAATAATTACCCTTAAGTTTTAACGAGTTTATTAGACCAGCCAGCACAACAATTGCAGTACCATGTTGGTCGTCGTGCATAACTGGCATGTTTAGCTCGGCTTTCAAACGCTCTTCAATCTCGAAACACTTGGGGGCGGCAATATCTTCTAGGTTAATACCACCGAAACTCGGGGCAATGGCTTTTATAGCAGCTACAATCTCGTCCGCTGTATGCACATCAAGAACGATAGGCACAGAATCTATGTCTGCAAAGTGCTTAAATAGCATTGACTTACCTTCCATAACAGGCATAGCACCTAAAGGCCCAATATCGCCGAGGCCTAAAACGGCAGACCCGTCGCTTATAATTGCTACCAAATTGTTGGTCCACGATATCTCTTTAAGTTTGTTAGCGTCGTCTTTAGCATAAAGTGCGGCACCACCAACTCCGGGCGAATAGTATAGCTTAAGGGTGTCTTTGTTTACTTGGCCCCTAAGTGCTATGTAAATTTTGCCTTTTGTTTGTTTGTGCGCAGCAATTGCTTGTTCGTAAATATCCATCCTTTTAGTGTACCGTACAAAACTAAGGCGTTTGCTATTTTCATATCATATAATTTGTGTTACAATTACCTTAACGATAAATATTAATGTAGTGAGACAATCATGCAGTCAGTTGTTCAAAAAATCGAACAGAAGTATAAAAAGCACGCCGTTGTAGATGTACAATCAGGCGACACAGTTAAAGTTAGCCAAAAAATTAAAGAAGGTAACAAAGAGCGCGTTCAAATGTTTGAAGGCCTTGTTATACGTACAGACCGCCCAAATAGCCACACTAGCAGCATTACTGTTAGGCGAATTGCCAGCGGCGTAGGTGTAGAAAAGACTTACGTGCTACATAGCCCACTATTGGTAAAGGTTGAAGTTGTAAAGCGCAGTAAAGTACGCCGCAACTACCTTGGCTACATGCGTGCACTTCGCGGTAAATCGGCTCGTCTTTCTGGTGTAGACTTTGATAAATCATCTGTTAACACAGTAGACGAAGCACCAGTTGTAACTGCAGCTGAACCTATTACCGAACATACAACCGAACCAGCAGCAGAATCTAAAACAGAAGAACCCATTACCGCAGCCACAACAGCAGCCAAATAGGCCGTGAACACCAAGACTATAGGTAATAGAGGCGAGGAAATCGCCTCTATTTATTTACAGAACAATGGCTACCAAATTGTTGACCGCAATTGGCGCACTAGGTGGTGTGAAATAGATATTGTGGCAAGCAAAGGCACTACTGTTTATTTTGTGGAGGTTAAATATAGGGCAAACGCTGTATTCGGCACGGGATTAGACTATATTACTACCAAAAAGCAGCAACAAATGCAGTTTGCTGCCGAATTTTGGGCCAGCAAACAGCGCTACAGCGGCGATATGATACTAGCAGCTGTAAGTGTTGACGGCACTACGGGCAGTGTTGAACTTATTGAAATTGATTAAAGTAGGCAATTATATCTTTTTGGTCACGGCTACGCCAAGCACTGTGCCACTCTAACATTTCTAGCCCCTGTTTGTATGACCTATCAAGGGCTTTTGTCATACGTGGCTCAAAAAATTCTTGGTATTGTTTAGCAAAGGCATCATCGCTGTGTACGCGCGCTGCATAAATAGGCGTACGGTAAAAACTAAGGTCTGTGCCAAGGTTGGTTTGCAACCAATCCCAGTGATTTTTGAGCCACAGCCAAGTTTGGGCACGGGCATTATGATTTAAGAAGCTATAGGCCACCCAGTAGGATACATCTTGCATGCGCACTGCATCACTAGTAATTAAAGCTAGCGCACGGTCTATGTTCGCCGTATCGCTAAAGTCTGTAAGTGCTGCCGCATAAGTTAGTTTTTCTTCGCTAAGAGTCGTATTGTTGTACATATCTAGTAACTTATCAAAAGTTTTGCTGTCGCCGAGCCTTGCAACTGTACCAAATACAACGCCGCGTGTATCGGGATCAATATCTATATCTCGTTTAACTTCAATTACGCTGGCACTTTCGCGCAATTGGGGTTCAATATCATTCGTATTGGTTGCCTTATTAAACAAGTCGTGGCAAATATCTACAACAGGTTTGTAGTCGGCGCTGGCAAGCAGGCTTAGTATTGTTGGCCGCAGCAGTTGGTCAAAATAACTATCGCTATCTTTTTTGTGCCAACCAAGCCTTTTATATTCGGGCTCGGTAAGTTTAATAATAAACGGCTTAATAGCTAGGCGTAGTTGGTCGTTACCGTGCACAAGCCGTATACCGCCTATAACGCTAGCAATAGTCGTCCAAACAACGGCGTTTTCTTCGTTTTTATAGTGCTGCAAAAATTTTAATGTAGAAACGGTGCTAATATCACCCGATTTGCTTGCTTCGAACAAGTCGGCTAAAAGACCCAACCTATCAAGTGGCCCTAACTTGTTGTTGTCTACTAAGGTTGCGAGTTGTTGCAACAAAGATTCTTCGTAAGACACTCGGTAAAAACCGCTGCGGTAGCTGTTGAGTAAAATTGGTTGAGGACCATCAAGTACTAGTGCCATGTCTTGGGTTGCCATAACTGCTGCCTCACCAATGCGGTTATCTAGTAAGGGAATATGCCAGGCGTGCGTATGTACCAGAGATTTAGGTTGGCGCAGGTAAAAACGCTTTTGTGATAGTGTTATTTGATCATCGGGATTACGTTTAACTTCGACGATAGGGTAGCCTGGTTGTGATGTCCAGCCGTGCATGAACTTTTTGATGTCTTTTTTGCTGGCTTCGCCTAATGCTTGCCATAAATCCTGGGTATTTGTGTTGCTGTAGGCGTGGCGGTTTAGGTACAGATGCATACCGTCTTTAAATGCTTCTGGGCCAATGTAGGCGTGCAACTGGTGTATAACGCTGGCACCTTTGCTGTAACTAATAGCATCAAAAATAGTTCTAATTTCTTCTGGGTGGTGTACTGGTACCTCTATGGCATGAGTATTATCTAGTGAATCAAGCTTCATTGCTTGTTGCTGTTCGTCTACTATAAACTGAGTCCACATTTGCCAGTCAGGGAATAGCTTATCTATAGCTAGGTATTCTATCCAGCTTGCAAAGCCTTCATTTAACCATAGGTCGGTCCACCAACGCATAGTTACTAAGTTTCCAAACCACATATGGGCTAGTTCGTGC
>JAYUWM010000099.1:0-3263 GCA_043753565.1 bacterium | reverse complement strand
ATCTACAGAAATAACGTTTTTAATACTATGTATATCGCCCTTGTGGCGCGCACCAAAAAAACCTAGCAAATGCCGCGACATGGCTTTATTAAAGTGCCTAGACCCGTTGCTGTCTAGTAACACTGTTGGGCTATCTAGCCAAGGCTGCAATTGGTCAAATAAGTGGTCGAATGCATGCTGTAATAGTGACATTTTACTGCGCAGTACGTATGGTTTGCGTGTAAGTAGCATGCGCTTATCTATGGCTATAGCTGCAAAAACGTAATCTTTGTCTTGCATGTATTTAAAAAAATCAATGTGTTGTGTGTGGCTGTTCTTGCTGTAATGCAGCTCGACACCGGCCATGTATTGGTGCTGGTATGTTGCAACTGCTTGGCAAGTGGGCCCACAACCGTTAAGTGTATCTGGTACGATGGCTGCGGCAACTACAAACCACTTGCTGCTGCCTTTCCATAATTTGCGGCCGCTATCACCAGATTCGTCTATGGCTATCTTCATATAAGCATAAGTGTAACATTACGGGCGGCAATCTTAATAATTGCACATCTACATAGTAGAGATGCTTTTATGCTACGTTTAACAAGTCTTATGCTTCAAAAAAAACTGCGACACCACCTACAATAATAGGCACGACCGACCAGATTGCTAGTCTACCGATTTCAATCGAGCTCGCTTCGTTTACCTGAGCTGCTCTGTACGATTCTACAAACTCTATAGGATCACCGGTGTGAAACTTATCAGTACCTATCTTGTTGCCGCCGGGAATCCCCGATTTAAAGCAATCGATAAGCTCCTGATTAATCGTATCTTCGTGCGGTGTTGTCTTCATGCAAGTATCAACAGTTATAATCTTGCCCTGTGCTACCTCGTTTGTGTGGCCCTCGACCATCGCGCCCAAACCTACACCCGCCCCAAGTGTAAGCCCAAGTGCTAACATGCTCTTTCCAGTTATATTCATTTCTACTCCTTAGTAGATAACAATAATAAATATTTTTGTTACTAGCAAGCATTAGAGGCTTTATCCCCCGTTTTAGCTTGCTTATCCACTAGCTTTTTATACAGCGTGATGTCAATATGTTGACATGGTTGGCTATATTTGAAAGAATTAATATATGATATGCCCATATTGCAAAAAAGATAGTCAGGTAACCAATAGCCGCCACCAAAAGCGCAGTAACAGCGTGTGGAGACGGCGTAAATGCACTAGTTGTGGTGCTATTTGGACGTCGCTAGAGCACCCAGACTACCGCACAGTGTGGCGTGTGCGCAAAGGTAACCACCTAACCGACTTTAGGCAAGAAACCCTTCTAATAAGCTTATACAAGGCCCTACAGCATAAAAAAACGGCAGATATAGATGCAAAGTACGTGTGCGACACCGTTGTAGCCAAGCTAACCACCAAAAAGCTAGCAGAACTACCCACTGCATTAATTGCCAATACAGCCTATGATATTTTACGACGCTACGATAAAGTCGCTGCCGCGCTATACAAAGCAACCCACACTTATTAACAGATAATCAACAGATAGGCTATAATACATCATCTATGTTACACGCTGTTATTCACGAAAAATCTATGGGAGCAAAGATCTTACTGCAAGGTTTTGAGCTGCGCTTAGAGGACGGCGAAAAAATTGGCTTTTTGGGGCGTAACGGTACCGGCAAAACAACTCTGTTTAACCTGTTAAACGGTAGTGATACTGATTACGATGGCCAAATTCAAATACCCAAACACAATGTAGTTATGGCCACCAGCCAGGAACACATCGGCGTGCATAACCAAGAAAAATCTACCCTTGATCACATTACCAACAAGCTACCCAATTTTGCCGCACTGCACCACATTATGACCACATATCCCGATCATATGGGCGACAACATGAAAAAGCTGCACGAATATAGCGACGCGCTACAGCAGTTTAGCGACCTAGGTTATTACGAAGTAGAAAATTCGCTAGAAAAACTATTTGATGCCTACCAACTAGATAAAGAATTGCTAACCCACAGTTTTGCAAGCCTTAGTGGTGGCCAAAAACGCCTTGTAGAACTTATTGCCATACAATTAGCTCAGCCACATATATCCCTGTTAGACGAACCGACAAACCACATGGACTACGTTGGTAAAGACGCATTTATTACTTGGCTTAAAAATACACCTAGCAGCGTGCTTATTATTAGCCACGACCGCGATGTACTAAAAAATGTTGACCGTATCATTGAACTTAAAGATAAAAAAGCCCATAGCTACAGGGGTAATTACGATTCCTACCTAACCCAAAATGCTACCAAAACTAGCAACGCTATTAACGAATTCCAGACCAGCCAAAAACGTATCAAAAACATTAAAGAACAGATTGACTATGCAATTGCCCGTGCCCCACGTTACAGCGGTAGCGCTGGTAAAAACCCTTGGGTTGTTATGCGCGAAAAGTTAGAAAAAGAACTAGCCGCCATACTAACAGACAACGAAAGACCTAGCTTTTGGATTGATCAAGAGTCTGCCGAGGGACTTAACCCTAAAATGGCCGATAGCTACCAGAAGTTTAAAGCTAAAAATATTAAGCTGCATAACACTACTAAAGAAGCCCACACGTCGACAGTACTACGGGTTGACGATGTTAGCTTGGGTTACGATAATACCCCACTGTTTGCCAACTGCACCTTTAGCCTAAGCGCAAATGACCGCCTGCATGTTGTTGGCCGTAATGGTAGCGGTAAAACTACCTTAGTGCGCGCCATATTAGATGCCGCTGATCATAAAAAACCAACTACCCTTATAGGCCGCGGTGTAATAGAATGCGCACCTGGTATACGACTAAGCTTATACGAACAAGAAATAGGCAGCGAACTACTTGATATGACACTATACGGCGCCATTGAACACATTTACAGAACCAAAGGCTTAGCCGCTAGCGAACAGACCGTACTGCGCGACATGGGTAACTACTTATTTAATCCCCAAGTAGACCGTGACATCCCTGTTACCAGCCTTAGTGGTGGGCAAAAAGCCAGGTTGCAACTTATCCGCCTTTTAGTTGGTGACCCTAACTTGCTTATACTAGATGAACCTACCAACCACCTTGATTTACCAAGCATAGAAGAACTAGAAAACGCCCTAAAGCGCTATACCGGAAGCATTATGTACATTACGCACGATAGCTACTTTGCCAAAAACATCGGTGGCAAGACTCTAAAAATTAACGGCTAATCTTTTAGGGATGTAACCGTACCGGTGTCTGTTCTAACAGCCTTTTCAGTTAAGT
>JAYUWM010000098.1:0-3283 GCA_043753565.1 bacterium | reverse complement strand
TGTCTTTGTTTAGGCTGGCCAGCTTTGTGGCTAGGCCTGCCAGTGCGAGCAATAGGATTGCAATGACAACGTAAAGTGCCACATTCTTTGGCATTGGTCGTTTGACTTCATCTTCCTTTGCAGTACCGTCGCTTGCGACGACTGGAGCAGCTTCAGGCTCTGTAGTTTCCGCTGGGCTAGAAGTTACCACTGGTGCAGTTGCAGGCGTTTCGGCCGCAGCTGTGTTTGTAGTAGTATCCGCATCGCTGCTAGTATTAGTTTTTACATCATCCATATTGATTTCTGACATCCCGTACCCCTTTTACTTTGTATGTCGTTAAAATAACGCTTGAGCTTATTGTACCACTCGTATTACTAACTACAAATACCTACTGCTGACCGATAATAATTAAGATCTCTGTGCCATTAGGAACAACAATACCAAGTGGTACCTGGCCAGCGTTAAAGCCAAGGGTATCGGCAATCTGCTCGGCTAAGGGCTGATTTTTTTTGGTAACGTCTACGATGATTGTTTTCGGAAACAAGCGTGGAGCATCTTCTTTAGAAATTAGCGTGGCATTCGGAAACTTCGACAACAAACTAGCAACTGCTTTTGGCGTATTATCGGCCACGCCGCTACCATTTAATATAGTTACTCGTGCAATTACGTCTGGTGAACCGTTTTTACCGGTGATGATTGGTCCGATATCAACTATCTTATTAAGCGAAGGCCGGTATACTATTGCTCTCTGGTTTTTGGCATAGAGTAATACCCTGTCGCCATTTTTGGCTTTGGCGAGAAAGGCATTGTTGGTCAGCTTGGTTGTGTCTGTTATGGTCGCTAAAGCCGGCTCCTCCCCACTCGGGAGTACCATCAGCTTCCCTACCTTGGCGATTATTGTCTTTTGGTCGCTGGCGGGGCTGCGGTGCGAGTTTTTAACTAGCGTAAAAGTAATCACGCTTATTAATAGGACGCCCAGAACTATACCGAGGGTAATGAATGATTGCTTGTATTGCTGAAGGAGGCTGGTTTTATTGTAGCGATACATTAGCGGTCCGTCTCTACATAAACTCTCTGAAATCGAAGGTTATGTATGACTGCTTCCAGAGGAGCGATGTCTATCATAGACTTCATGGCCACTGAATTAGTTGGAAGCGTAAGAGTTTGAGTACCTTCTACGGGTGCAGTGCCGTCCGTCAGGTTATCTATTCGCCAGTTAATAGTCGTACCTTGCGATGAAACATATACATACATATCATAAGTTTTTGAGACAGCCAAAGTGACGCCGGTTGTAGCAACAGTCTGTGTAGTACCGTTTTTGGTCATAAATTGGAAGGCACCGCCGGTGTCGCGAACACCAGAATAGGTTATGCCTGCATAGTTACCGGCTGGGTTATCTGAAGCAACCATGGTTGCCAATGTCTGGTCAGATAATCCAAAAAATAAGCGGCTGCCTGTAGTGGTATTATTATATTTCGCCAAAGCATCTGGTAATGATATGCGTGCAAAGTAAAAGAACCCGTTAGCGCCACTGGCTATTGATCCAGTGTAATATTGGTTAACGCCGTTACTCACACCTGCGGCTGAACCAATTGTAGCAGCTGAAGCTATGTTACCCATGAAGCCCTGCACTTCAGTTGTTGCACCGCCGGTTGCGGCTAATGTTCCGGCAGCTAGAACACTTCCACCGGTCGCCGAATAGGTTGTTGTAACCGTACCAGTTCCTGGAGTAACCAAGAACACGCTCTGTTGCGCCAAACTAGGCTGGAGAGCGTAATCTGTACCACTCGGGGAAAGAATCTTGAGCATCGTTCGGCCTGCAATCTTATAAGCGTAAGCTCGGATATTACCAGCAGGAGGGATAGCTGGATTACTAGCTAATGCAGCCAATTGCATACCGCCAGACTGGACGTCGAGCCCAATATCCCAACCAGTGCCAACAGCTACGGCCGTGCTGACACCGGCGCCACTGTTAATGCCAGTCAACTTAATACCGTTAGACACTACACCGCTACCCGGTGCGGCCGATTCTACTATCCTAACGCCATCCCATATGCTCGTACCCGCTACCGTTGTTGGAGAATAATCTATTCTTATACCGGCACCTTCAGCTGCAGTGGTACCAGCTGCTTTGTACTTTACATAAGCACCATTAACGGCGGTCGTAACACCCGTTGATGCAGTGTTATCTATGGTCAGCTGGTCGGCAGTTGGCACGTTAGTACCAGACGTTATAGAAACAACATTTGCCGTGCCAGTATTGACCGTTAAGTTGTTGGTTACCGTAGTAACACCGTTGAAAGCGTTGGTGCTGGTAAAGGTATTAGCTTGCGCCAAGTAAGCAACGTTGGTAAGTGTGCCTGAGGTATTAATATTTGCACCAGCGAGTGTTAGAGCGGTTGTAGCATTTACGGTTGCTCCCTGCAGAGTGGTGCTGGTAGTAATATTGTTAGCCGTAGAGATCGTGCCAAAGCCGGTGGCAATGCTGCCGCTAACGAGCGCACCGGTACCGGTTAAGTTACCGTAAGTACCGCTGACGGCGGCCGACTGGAGTAGCCCAGTACCGGAGATTAACTGGGTACCGTTGTAGCGGAGTAAGTCGTTGAAGCCAGTACCAAAGTTCAGGCCATAGAAAGCATTGTTGGTTACTGGTGTTACATTAGCAAAGTTGAGGCCGTTCAAAATATTGGCGGCGGCGTTAGCATTGGTTCCACCAACTAATGCGATGTTGTTGGCCGTAACCGTAGTGACGGTTGCCGTGGCGTTGCTGTTGGTAATGGTCTCAGTTTGTGCAGTACCAGTTGTTGGCGTGGTGTAGGTTTGGACAATTGTGCCTGTTCCGGTAGTCAGTGTTAGGCCTTGGTTAGCCGCCAGTGTGGTTGATCCGTTGAGGCTAATGGCGCCAGTGCCGGTACTGAGTGTAGTGCTGCCGGTTTGGCTAAAGTTACCGGTTGCTGTAATGGCGCCAACACTTAGGCTGCCCAGGCTGGCTGCATTGGTAATAGTGAGGGCTGTACCGGTAGCGTTAAAGGTCGTAGCACCAGAGAACGTATTGGCACTGGTGCCAGTTTGGGTGTAGAAGCCAGACGTTGTTAAGCCAGTCACGCCTGTTAGTGCCCCACCCGTCGAGATGTTGAGTCCTGTCGAAGCAAGACTAAGCGCGGCACCAGCATTTCCAATTGTCGTCGCAGCCGTTCCTGTTGTATTTATACCGGTAGTGCCTAAGATGGTTGCGCCAGCGTTGAGCGTGGTAAGACCAGCAAACGTATTTGCGTTAGCTAACACAGCATAACCGCTCGAAGA
>JAYUWM010000097.1:0-3313 GCA_043753565.1 bacterium | reverse complement strand
TCTGTTTCGAAACCTGCAGTCTCAAGATATTTACAATCATTCTCAACCCTTGCAAGTATATAATCTTCGCTCTGCGGGTCCATGTTACGGCTTATATTTCCGAAATCACTTAGCCAGCCTGGCTTTGCGATTGTACGAGCCTTCTGCCAGCCGGCTTGTTCATGCTGGTTTAATAGGTCCATAGTCTTCTCGACATCTGCAGGAACTAAAGGTCGAGGCCCTACTACTGACATTTGGCCTGCTAAGATATGTAATACTTGAGGTGCTTCATCGAGAGTAGTCTTTCTTAGTATTTTGCCTACTCTGCTTGCTCTTATGTCGGCATGACCATTGCTGCTATCGCTAAAATCTTGAGTGAAAGGCATAGTACGTAATTTTAGAATTCGTAAAGGTTCATTACTTTTGCCTAGCCGTCTTTGAAAAAAAAGTGGATTGACGTGGGATTCTGCGAAAAATGTAGCGGCACCAATAGCAGATACAGGAAGTGCGAAAGGCAATAATAATGATGAAACTGTAATATCGATTAAACGCTTACGGGAACCCGTTATCCACCTCTCACTCTCTATATTTGTAAACATAGCAATATTTTGCACTAATTTTAGAAATTAGCAAGTATAAGCTTAATGGTACACCCGGAGGGATTCGAACCCCCGACCTGTGGGATAGAAGCCCATTGCTCTGTCCAGCTGAGCTACGGGTGCACGCTAAATACAATTATAACAGGGGCTGGACACAAGGCGCATTAAATCAGGTATAATGTGCTTACTGCGGGTGTAGTACAACGGTTAGTATGCAAGTTTTCCAAACTTGAGACGTGGGTTCGATTCCCTCTACCCGCACCATTGCAATAAATGTAGCACAGAGTCCGCCGAGGGCTCTTTTTTATTAACAATCAAGCGTTTTAGGGCTAAGAATTAATATTTGCTAGCCAAACTACTCTAACAAAAAAATGCCATGTGAGCTTAAAATTAAGCGTAAGTTTTAATTACAATATACTATATATTGACAATTGTAAAAAAAAGAGTATTATATGTGGTATAAGTTTTAGTAGTTTTGCTTATTAGTGATTGTTTGCAAGTTTCACTAAAAAGCAGTGGGGGGCTACTTTGCATAAGTAAATGTTAAAGCATAGGGAGATAGAAGTATGAATAAAACAATCAACAGATTGGCCCGCTTAATTGCAGCCGTTGTGCTAACACTTAACTTAACTGGTATTGCGCCGTTTTTAACGCAACCCGTAAATGCGGCACCACTTTGTACAATTGACTCGTCTGGACCCAATGATCAGCCAGGCCAAAAAGATTTGACAAAGATGTGCGTTGACTACGCCAACTCTCCAACTACCATTACTGTAACTTTTAACTTTGATGAACTTGGGTCTTCAGGTGGCAATACTCTAGATGGATGTAGCCTTTTCGATACCAATGGTGATGGTAACATCAACTACGCTGTTTGTGTAACAACTGTAGGTAACCCGGCTACGTTGGGTGTTGTAACTACCTATTCCTGCGGAGATACAAAAGTAGATCGTTGTACTACGCCTACACCTATATCCAACGGTACGACTAGCTGTACTGTTACTCAGCCCGCAACTGGCGACCCGTTTCCTGCTGGAGCCGATTATCCAAAAGACACTCAAGTTTCTTGTGTTATCCAGCTATCGACAGTTGGAGGAACGAGCGCAACATTAGTAGACGTTTGTTCTTATCCGTCTACTCAGCCTAACTCTGACCCGTCGGATTGTGTTATAGCTAGAGCCAGAGCCGGTAAATTAGAAGTTATCAAAAATCTTGTACCTGTCAATGATTCCGGTCTGTTTAATCTTCAGATCGACAGCATTACAAAAGTATCCAATGTTAGTAACGGTGGTACAACTGGAGAATTTGTTGTTTCTGAAGGAAACCATAGTGTAGGTGAACTAGCCGGGACAAATACGTCCTTAAGTGGTTATAGCAGTGGTATCGTTTGCCGAAACTTAAACGGTACCGGTGCGATTGTTGCACAAAGTACTACCACCAGCATTGCTGCTGTACCAGTAGCTGACGGTAGTGACGTTGTTTGTACTATAACTAATACTAGGCAATCAGGTAGTGTGCGGGTTGTAAAAGACATTATCAACGATAACGGCGGTACAAAAACTTCTGCAGACTATACATTTACAAACAATGCTGGCTCAGCACAGTCATTTGTAACAACAACAAGCCCAGACGGTGAAAGAGTATTGTCACTACCAGTTGGATCAAGTTTTTCTATTGTAGAAGTACAAGCAAACACTGGTGGATACGCAACAAGTTACACAGGCACATGTAGCGGTACAGTAACTGTTGCAGAGCAAGTTTGTACCATAACTAACAATGACCAACAGGGAAGCCTAACCATTAACAAAACTGTTGTTAACGACAACGGTGGTAACGCCCAAGCCTCTGACTTTAGCTTTAAAAAGACTGGTGATGCTGCTAATTACAACTTCATCAACGGCGCTACTACACTTGTAGGTAGCAAAACATTTACTATTAATGCCGGAACATATAGTGCAGTAGAAAATACTTTTCCTGGCTATACAATGACAGGCAATACTTGCACAAATGTTGTTGTAGCTAACGGCGGCACCGCAAGCTGTACTATTACTAATGATGATAATGCAGCAACACTTACAGTTATTAAGAACGTTATTAATGACAACGGCGGCACAGCTACAGTTACAGACTTTGGTATAACTAATAACAATTCTGGACTAAGTTTTGGTACTGGTGTTGTGATTGGCAATACAACAACATATACATCTACCCCTACGGTTCTATCAAATACTAATTACACGTTAAGCGAAATCGACTTGGCCGGCTATGCAGAAGGTATTTGGACCTGTAACGATGGCACAACAGGTACCGGCCGAAGCGTCTTGGTTAATCTTGATGAATCTGATAATGTCACATGTACTGTTACTAACGAAGACGTTACCCCAGTACTTACTATTCTTAAACAAGTACTAAACCCATACGGCACAGCATTGCCTGCAAGCTCTTTCCCACTATTTGTTGACAACACGTCTGTAACTAGCGGTGTTGCTACAAGCCAATTTAACGCTGGTACACATACTGTTACCGAAACACAACAAACTGGCTACACCTTTGCAAGTTTTACAGGCACCAACTGTTCTTATACTGACGGCATTATGTCAGTACTGCTAAGCCTTGCTGGTAATACAACATGCACCATCACTAACACTGCTATCCAGCCAAAACTTACAGTTACAAAAGTAGTTACTAACGATAACGGTGGTAGTAAAGTCATTTCTGACTTCCCACTATTTGTT
>JAYUWM010000096.1:0-3347 GCA_043753565.1 bacterium | reverse complement strand
TGCGTCGGCCTGGCTTACTTAGGCGTTTAATTTCGGTAACTTGCGCTGGCATGATGCCTAGTACTAGTTGTTTACCTACAGTGCCGTCAGTTACCTGTACTGCACCTATAAACTTGTTTGCTGACAATACTTTAGCAACTGCTTCTTTAACATTGCTGTGTGGAAGTGTTACTGAATCTTTATTTACTAATGCTGCATTACGAACGCGGGTTAGCATATCTGCAATAGGATCTGTTGAAACCATCATAATTATTACCAACTAGCCTTTGTTACGCCAGGGATTTCGCCCTTGCTTGCATGTTCACGGAAACTTAAACGGCTTAAGCCAAACTGACGCATATATGAGCGGCCACGGCCGGTTTCGCTGCAGCGGTTTTTAAGGCGCGTTGGGCTACTATTGCGTGGAAGCATATGTAAGCCTTCAAGATCGCCAGCAGCTTTAAGTTCTGCACGCTTTGCAGCGTATTGTTCGTGCATTTTTGCTCGTTTTGCATTACGAGCCAGTATAGATTTCTTTGCCATATCTACTTAACCCCTTTCTCGAAAGGCATACCAAACAGTGTCAATAAAGCACGGCTGTGTGTAGGCCCCTCTGACTTAATTACAAAAATAAATTGCATACCATGTGGATTGGTAGTTTCTTCGAACGAAAGTTCTGGGAAAACAGTTTGGTCGGTTAGACCAAGACTGTAGTTACCTTGACGGTCAAAAGCTTTGGCACTTACACCGTGAAAGTCACGTAACCTTGGCAGTACAATCGCAATAAGGCGATCAGCCATTTCGTACATACGGTCACCGCGCAAAGTTACTTTAAGACCAATCTTGCTGCCTTCACGAAGTTTAAAAGTAGCGATAGACATACGAGCAGTAGTCTCTACAGGCTGTTGGCCGGTAATTTTGCGTAGTGTGTTTGTAGCGATTTCAATAAACTTTTTGTCGTCTTTAGCTTTGCCTAGACCAATGTTAACAACAATTTTTTCTAGTTTAGGTACTTGGTTTACATTTGTAAGGCCAAGTTCTTTTTGCATTTTTACACGCTCGGCAAGGTAAAGTGCTTTTAGGCGTGGAACATAAGTTGTGGTTTTAGTAGCCATTATTTCACTTCCTTTCCGGTTTTAACAAATGTGCGTACTTTGTTACCGTTTTTATCAAACGTAAATTTGATACGACTTGGTTTTTTGCTTGTTGGTTCTAGTATTGCTACTTTGCTTACCCAAATTGGCTTTGTTAGTTCAATAATGCCGCCAGTTGGCTTAGCTTGCGTAGGCTTTACGTGTTTTTTAACTACGTTGATACCTTCGACGGTTACTTTATTTAAAAGTGGATGAGTTTTAACAACTGTACCGGTTTTGCCTTTTTGGGCGCCGGCAATTACTACAACTGTATCGCCCTTTTTGATGCGAATTTTTACCACACTTGGTTGAGTTTTCATTATAGAACCTCCGGTGCTAGACTGATGATTTTAGCGTAACCAAGGTCGCGTAGTTCCCTGGGAACTGGCCCAAAGATACGTGTTGCTTTTGGTAACTTGTCATCGCCGATAATAACTGCGGCATTGTCGTCAAACCTAATTGAAGTACCATCTTTGCGGTTAATAGCGTATTTGGTACGTACTATTACTGCTCTGACGACTGTTTTACGTTTAACTTGGCCTGTTGGGTTAGCTTGCTTTACGGTTGCAACTATAACATCGCCAACACGGGCATATCGGCGCCTAGTACCACCCAGCACACGAATGCAAAGAATTTCTTTTGCACCACTGTTATCGCAAACAAGTAGGCGTGATTCTTGTTGTATCATATTACGCCTCTTCCTTCTGCTCAGCTACGTGCTCTACACGGTCGGCTTCGGCAATTGCTGCACGTGATACTATTTTTTGTAAGTTAAAATGCTTACGTGCGCTAATTGGCCTGGTCTCTACGATTGTAACTACATCACCAACATTGGCTTCGTTCTTTTCATCGTGGGCCATAAATTTAGTTGTTACACTAAATTGTTTTTTATATATACGGTTAGTTTTACGTGTTTGAATGCTGATAACAATTGTCTTATCACCCTTATTCGAAACAACTGTACCGGTAAGTGTGCGACTCATTACATGTTCTCCTTACTTAGTTGTTCGCTCATAACAGTCATAATACGTGCTAGGTCTTTGCGTTTGCCACGGATAGCGCGAGTATTTTGTACTTCGCCCATATGCAAACGGCGCTTCATTTCAACAATCTCGGCACGTAGTTCATTACACTTCAATGTTAGTGCAGGTGTATCAAGCTTACGGATTTCAACAACTTTCATGTTAGTTTGCCTCCTTGCTAATAAACTTTGTCTTTACCGGAAGTTTGTGGCCAGCAAGGCGCATTGCCTCGCGAGCGATTTCTTCGGTAACACCGCCCATTTCAAACAAAACGGTGCCTGCTTGAACTTTGGCTACAAAAAATTCGGGGTTGCCTTTACCGCTACCCATTTTTACATCTTGTGGCTTACGCGTCACAGGAGTATGTGGGAAGATACGGATCCAGATTTTACCACCGCGCTTGATGTAGCGAGTCATCGCTTGACGTGATGCTTCGATTTGACGGCTAGTTATGCGTTCGTTTTCTTGGCTTTGCAGTGCAAATTCGCCAAAAGCAATTGTGTTGCAGCTTGTAGCTGGGCCACGGTTCTTGCCTTTTCGTACCTTTCGGAACTTAGTCCTTGATGGGATTAACATTACAGTGCCTCCCCCTTATATATCCATACTTTTACGCCAATAACACCTGCGGCAGTTTGTGCTTTAGCACCACTGTAGTCGATGTCTGCACGTATTGTATGTAATGGAACGCTACCTTCAACGGTTTTTTCGCGGCGTGACATTTCTGCACCGTTTAAGCGGCCAGAAACTTCAATACGAATACCTTTGGCACCGGCACGCATAGTTGCGGCTGCGGCTTGCTTGGTAGCGCGCCTAAATGCAATACGGCGTTCTAGCTGATGAGCAATATTCTCGGCAACTAGTTTAGCGTACATTTCTGGCTTTTTAATTTCTTCAATATTTACACGTACAGGCATACCGTAGATTTTCTCTATGGCGCTCTTTAGTTCTTGTGCACCTGCACCACCGCGGCCAATAACAACACCAGCTTTTGCAGTCTGGATAGTTACGCTAGCAAGGTTTGGTGAGCGTTCTATATCTACTTTGTTGATAGCTGCGCGCGATCCAAGCTTTTTAACAATCAAGCGGCGAACCGATAGATCATCTGTTAAAAACTTAGCGTAATCGCGTTTGCTAGCAAACCAACGACTGCGCCAATCTTTGTTGACCTGAAGGCGCATGCTAATTGGGTTTACTTTTTGGCCCATTATTTTGC
>JAYUWM010000095.1:0-10617 GCA_043753565.1 bacterium | reverse complement strand
TACAATGTTTACGATAAAGATGGCAATATTTTATATGACATATCCGATCCAGACCCAAAAAAGCATAAAAAATTACAAAGCAACAACTTAAACGTAAGTAAACAGGTTAGCGCAATAGGACTTTATGACTACAGGGGTAAGCCCATAAAAATAGGCGATAAGAAGCGCCGCAATCCTCTAAGATGGGCTAGCGATGTATATGTTATTAATAGACGTTTACACTACAATATCCAGGGAAATACCTCAAACCTAAACACTATGAAACAGAAAAGTCTTTCCGAGGGTGTAGGTAGCGGCCCGGACGAAGAAGAGCGTATAGCATTTACCAAGTATATGAACGGTAAATGGGTAAAATACGACGGGAGTGAACTTAGCCCGCGACAAGCTAGACTACGTAAAGTTATGGTTAAACGTCTGCGTGACGACATTCCATTACTACAAGCATGTATTGGTTACGAAATAGGCAAGCGTGAAGAGGCAGAAATTCCTGGTGCTTGGCAAGATATCCTTGATTTAATGTACCAAGAAATGGGACTTAGCATGAGTCAGATTAATGAAACAGTGATTGGCGTGCAGTATGCTAAAAAAACCAGCTACCTTACCGTGAAGCACAGTAAAGTTGTAAACCCCGACGAGTATGTAACGAACGCTCAGGGCGAAAAAGTTAAAACGGGCAAGAAAGATTTGTCTAGGATTGTATTTGGCCCTGTAGATACTAGGTCATTTGCTACTGAAATTGGCGACAAGTTCCGTGCTGGCGATAAGCAATTTAGCGTGCACGACGTAGCCGAAATGTTACGCCTTACCAAAGAAGCTCAAGCACGTATGGAAGCTGTACTTAAAAATCCTGCCGCACGTAAGCGCCGAGAATTTATAAACGATGCTTATTTTGTATCACGTATGAGAATTGGCATAGAGACTAGCCGTATGCGCGGCCAGGGAGCTGACCCTAGCAACCCTGAACAAATTGCAGACTTTATTGCGCAACAACAAAAAATCGAACTTGCCGGTAGTAACGTTGGCGCCGCTGCGCGCGGTAATGCAGGCAACGAACCAAGCCTGTACGGCGTAGCTGATGTTGCTAATAAGCTTTGGAGAGAGATCGCACCAGTTACCGACCGTCTAGGTGTTCTGTTCCCAGCTATAAACAAAATACACCCAGACGACTTTACCCCTTTGCAAAGACAATAGGCCCTAAGTTTCTTGGACTAGGCTTATGCCGCCTAAAATTAGTTGTTGAATCATAACGCTTATACCTATTCATAAGGGCCGGTATAAGTTGTATACTATGCATAAGCATGGCAGTGTACAAAATTCCTCAGGATGTTGAGGCCGACGATAAATTTGTTGGCCCGCTTAGCTTTAAGCAATTTATTTTTATAGGTATAGCCGCAGTAGCCGGCTATTTGTCGTTTTTGTCGTTAAGCAGGGGCTTTTGGCCGGCCCTAATTTTTACCGTGCCAATTATTACTGTTGGTGGTTTTTTGGGCTTCCCATGGGGGCGCGACCAACCAACCGAGATTTGGCTGGCTGCCCGCATAAGGTTTTTTATTAAACCACGCGTGCGCATATGGAACCAAAGTGGTGTTAAAGAACTTGTCACCGTTACTGTGCCCAAAAAAGTAGAAAAACACTACACCGATGGGCTTAGCCTAAACGAAGTACAAAACCGTTTAAGTGGCCTGGCAACACTTATAGATAGCCGCGGTTGGGCCATTAAAAATCAAGATAGCCCGTACCAAAGCCCAATAGCCACTGCCGCACAAGACGACGATAGGCTACTAGATGTAGCGACCTTGCCCCGGCAAGTATCTGAAAGCGTGCACGCAGTAGACATATTAGACGAATCTACCAGTGGTACTGCAATGAACTTTGATGCCATGATAAAGCAGTCCGAACAAAAACACCGCCAAGAATTAATTCAGAACATGCAGGCGGCTATAGGCAATGCCGCTCAGCCGCAAGCAGCCGCACCGCAGCAGGGTGCTGACTTTTGGTTTTTAAATGGCGCCAATGGGCAGGCAAGCGGCCAAACCGGGGCGACACCAGTTGCGTCCGCACAACAACAATCTAACCAAAAACAGCAAGTACAAGACCCTATTCAGCCTGCATTCACAACTTTTGCGCCCGCAACAGCCGTTACGCCCCAAACAGCAGGTACTAACAGCGCGCCGACAGCAGCACCGGTACTGCAAGAAAACACATCAACTGCGCAGCTTACCCAAGCAGATGAACAAGAACTGCTAAACAAAATACACGCCAGCCAACAGTCGCCCCTACAGCAATATGGCCACTTAAAAACAATTGCGCCACTAGATACTACAGCGCCTGTTGCTAGCCAACCAACCGTGCCTACCAGCGCACCGCAACAAGCACCTTTAGCACAACCCCAAAACACCATGACAGCCCCTGTAGACCCTGCTATACTAAAGCTTGCAAGTAACGACGATCTAAACATTGATACGATTGCACGCCAAGCTAATATGCAGGCAAACAATAGTGGCGACGAGGTAGTGATATCGTTACGTTAAATGGGTGGTACAACACATGAATCCTAATAACCTACAGTCAATGGGTAATCAACCTGGTTCTGCCGTTAATCCTGCTATGGGGCAGGCTGGTTATGCGCAGCCCGGTGTTATGGGCCCCCAGCAATCTCCACCCGCAAAAGCGGCTAACCCTAATAGCACTCAAAATAGCCTACAGATAGCCGAGATCCGCGACGGAATTGTAATTATGAACGACGGCAGTTTTAGGGCCGTAATTATGTGCAAGGCCATTAACTTTGATCTTATGAGCCCACAAGAGCGTGAGGCTGTAGAATACAGCTACCAAGGCTTTTTAAACTCGCTTTACTTTCCAGTACAAATTTTTGTACGCAGCCAAAAAGTAGACCTGCGTCCCTACATAGAAAAGCTTGACCGCATTCGCGGCGAACACGACAATATGCTTTTGGCTCTTTTAATGGAAGATTACATAGATTTTATGAGCGACCTTGCCACTCAAACCAATGTCATGGATAAAAAGTTTTATGTAATTGTGCCGCTGTTCCCAACGGTAGAAATTGGTAAGGTAGTGGGTAAGGCAACCAATGCCAGCAAGGGCTTTTTAGCTAACGCCTTTGGCCAAAAAGATCAGCATGTGGTTATTAACGAAGCCGACCTAGAGCGCGCTAAAACCGAACTACGCAACCGCGTACAATCAAGCATGGCCGGCTTACAACAAGCCGGCATACAAAGCCTTCCACTAGATACCCAAGAACTTATAGAGCTTTACTACGATGCTTACAACCCAGATACCGCCACCCGCCAGCAGCTAAAAAACTTTGGCGATTTGCAGGCGCCAATTGTTACCAAGGGTGTAGGCACCGCCCCAACACCACACTTAGATAAGGAAATGATGTAATGGGTATATTTGGCAACAAACAACCAGCCATGGACCCAGTTGCGCTAGCCGAGGCCCAACGCATGCGCGAACAACAAGAGGTACAAACGGCTTTTGCTAAGGGTATAACTGCGCTGCGTGATTTTATTGCACCAGCTAGCATCGAATTCCAGAGTACGCATTTTCAGATTGGTACCCGCTATGCCCGCACCTACTACGTGTACGGCTACCCGCGCCAAATTTACACTGGCTGGATTAGCAGCATGGTCAACATCGACGAAGTCATAGACCTGTCGTTTTTTGTATACCCAGTTGAAAGCCAGGTGGTGCTAGAAAACCTACGTAAAAAAGTAGGCCAACTTGAAGCCGGTATCCAAATAGATAACGAAAAGGGTAAGGTGCGTGACCCCGGCAAACAGGCCGCCATACAAGATGCCGAGGAACTACGTGACAAACTGCAGGTTGGCGAAGAACGCTTCTTTAGATTTGGTTTTTACTTTACAGTTTACGCACACGACATGGACGAGCTAGAATTTGTAAGCCATAAAATAGAGAGCATCTTGGGGCAACAACTTGTGTACAGCAAAGCCGCCAGCGCCCAGCAAGAACAAGGCCTAAACAGCACAATGCCGCAGTTTACCGACCAGTTGCAAATTAGGCGTAACATGAACACCGGTGCAATTAGCACAAGTTTCCCATTTACTAGCGCCGACTTAAGCCAAGATGGCGGAATTTTGTACGGCATAAACATGCACAACAGTGGACTAGTTATTTTTGACCGCTTTAGTCTAGAAAACGGCAACAGCGTTGTATTTGCAAAATCTGGTGCGGGTAAAAGCTTTACCGTTAAGCTAGAGGCCTTGCGCAGTATGATGATGGGCATTGAGGTGTTTATTATAGACCCCGAAAACGAATATCAGCGCATGTGTGATGCTGTTGCTGGGTCTTATGTGCGCCTAAGCCTAAATAGCACTACGCGCATCAACCCGTTTGACCTACCAAAGGTTGTAGATACCGAAGAGTCCGACAACGCACTGCGTAGTAACCTTGTAACCTTGCACGGCTTGCTTAGGCTAATGATGGGCGGAGCACAGGCCCAAATGGCTAATGCTGGCGGGGCTGCCCAGCCGGTGCTAAACCCAGTAGAAGAAGCCGACCTAGACGCTGCCCTAATAGAAACATACGCCAAGGCAGGAATTACCAACGACCCATTAACACACCAAAGCCCGCCGCCAACCATAGCCGATTTATACGACGTTTTACTACACAGTGGCAGTACGGGCCCGCAGCTTGCCCAGCGCCTACGCAAATACACCAGTGGTACTTTTGCGGGCATTTTTAGCCAGCAAAGCAATATAGATATTAACAACCCACTTGTGGTGTTTAACATCCGCGACCTAGAAGACGAACTGCGCCCAGTTGCCATGTATATTGTGCTTAACTTCATATGGAACAAAACTAAAACCGACCGCAAGCGCCGCATACTTATTGTTGATGAGGCCTGGCAGCTTATGAAATACGAAGACAGTGCTAACTTTTTGTTTAGCCTGGCTAAACGTGCCCGTAAATACAACCTAGGTATTACAACAATCACCCAAGATGTCGAAGATTTTATGGGCAGCCGAATGGGCCGCGCTATTGTGGCTAATGCCAGCATGCAAATACTACTTAAACAATCTGCCAGTGCCGTAGATGTGCTTAGTGATACTTTTAAGCTTACAAGCGAAGAAAAAAAGCGTCTTAGTCAGTTCCCGGTAGGGCAAGGATTATTTTTTGCCGGTCAAAACCATGTGCATATACAGATACTTGCTAGCCCAACCGAAACCGGCCTTATTACAACCGACCCAGCACAGGTAAAGCAGATGGAAAACCAGGCTGCTGCACAACAGATAGATTTACAAACAAATGGTGGTAATAACGGGGCTGTACAGTTACAGCAGTAGAACATGCCAAACGATTTACTACAGCGCCCACAAAGTAACGACTACGACAAAAACTGGCAACCGCAGCCACAATCGCAGGGCGATAATGATGGCCAGGATAATTTTAATGGCAGTATGGACGCCGATAACAGCGGCTACGACCAGAATGACCCATCCAGTAAAGCAAAGGGTAAAAAGTCGCTAGACGGCGACCAATTGGCTGGCGCCGAATCTAAAGCTGGGGATAACCGCAAGCCTTCGGCCGCCGGGTCAGCATTGCCTGGCGAGGGCAAACCCGCTAATGCTAGCGACAAACTTGGCAAAGGTTTTACGGGCGGCCTTGCTGACCAAGCGGCTGGCGCCAACCCCACTGCACGGCTTGCCAAAGCCGCCCTGGCTATAAAAAACAATAAGGGCAAATCTGCTGGTATTGGCGGCACAATCGTTACTTTAATTATTATTTTAATGTCTTTTGCGGGCGGCGCTTTCGAACTTATACATGTACGTGAAAACCTTTTGGGCAATTCACCATTTTCGCGCTCCCAAAAATCAGGGCTTAAATTTAGACAAGGCAAGGCCGTAGCAAAGATTATAAGGGCACTTACCAAAACGACCGCCACCGGTGCAGTAAGTAACAAAAACTTTGCAGATGCGTTCCGCAAAAAGGGCTTCGACGTGCAGTTTACTGACGGCAAACTAACCAATTTTAGCTACACCAGTGCATCCGGCGAGGTACGTAGGCTTACTGACGAAATAATTGAAACTAAAGGCCTAAAAGCCGCCACCAAAGATTTTTTTGAAGGCCCACTGGGCAAGGAAATATCTGGACGTATAGATAATGTCGTTAGTTCTGAGGCGTCACTGGTAAAAGGGGTGCGCACAACTAAGCTGTACGCCAAGTTGGGTACAAACCTACAGAACTGGCTAGACCGGGGAATTGCAAGGGCGGGGCCAGACCTAGACGATGCACAGTTGCAAGAGAAAGTATTAAAAGATATGGCCCTAAACGACGGTGCCCCACCAAATGATATTAAAGAAGGTCTCCCAGGTAGAACTACTGCTGATCTGGACGCCGAAAAACAGCTAATAGGTGCTGATGATAAACCACTAGCCGATAACGCGCAGCCCAAAACTTCAACCAGTGCGGCTCCAGGCTCAGCAGCAGACGAAGCAATTGACGGTGCTGCGGACGCAAAGCTCACGACAGCTGTTGGCGATAGTTTAGATAATCTTGGGGAAGCAGGGGCTAAAAACTTAACTGAGGTTGCGGTTAAAGCAGGCATACGTGGTTCGATAAGAAGTGCAGTAAAAAGCTTTCTAAGCCCGACTGAGGTCGCCAACTTAGCCTGTAAGCTGAAGGGTGCGGCACAATATGTAGGCAGTGTGCGTAACGTACTATTGGCGGTAGAGCTAGGTAAACTATCAATTCGTTTCATGAGTGCTAGTGACCATGTTAAGGCCGGTATACTGACTGGTAGCGGTTTAGCATTGTTTATGAAATACCTAAAAGCTAACGACGGCTACTTATCTGACGGTGGCATGCAGTTTCATATGGGCAATGCGTCGGCCAGGCCATCTAAAGCAGCCGGGATGTTTAATCTAAGCAGGCGGCCAAATGGTATAGTTGGTAAGTTTTTAAGTTATGTTGATGGTACAGGAGCGGCACAGGCCTGCAGCGTTGTTACTAACGGCTGGTTCCAGATAGGCCAGGCCGTCGTTATGGGCGTAGCCAACATACCAACGCTGGGAGGTGCAGGTGCATCATCAGTAGCGGCACAAGTAATACCAATTGCCATACTTGGCGCTGGTGTAGAAATTGCTATACAAATTGGTACAAGTCTGGCCACAAAAGCGGCTCAGCAGCAGGTTCTGTCAGGCATATCCGCTATTGATGGCGGGCAGCTAGCTGGTGCTGCAATAGGAGCTGGTTTTGGCAGCCAAATGGCAATGACAGGTTCTGTAAATGGTAGTATTGTAAGCACCCAAACCCAAGCAGCATATTTGCGGAACCAAGCCGACCAAGACAGGCAGTATGCTATGTCTAAAGCAAGCCTATTTGATAGATATTTTAATACTGATAAGTATGACTCGTTAGCCTCACAGGTAGCATTTAGGTCTAGGTCATCCGCCGGTAGCATTGATGCTGCGCCTACAAAAATGCTTGCAGCTATAACTAATTTATTTAGCTCGCCGCTTAGTGTATTAAGCGCTAGTACCTATGCAGCTACAAACCAATTTGGCTGTGATGACCCGCAGTTGACAAAATACAATATAGAAACAGACCCATACTGTAACCCGCTAGTTGCAACAACCCCAGATATTGATTTAGATAATGCCGAAACTGTTATGCAAAGCAACGGTATGATAGACGGACTTGGCAATCCTGTGGCTGGGTCTGCATACGAAAAATTTGCTAACTACTGTTTTAGCGGGCGCACCGGCCTACTATATGTAGAAAAAGTAGATAAAAATGGTGGCGATGACAGTACTGATGGCACGTGTATTGGCGAAGGGCTAAATGCAATGGCCTACGCAATACCAGAGAAATTTACGACAGATCCTTTGCCAGATAACCGTCCGTGGTATGCAAAAATACTTAGCAAACCCGTAAGCGCTGCGCCGACTGAGACTACCCGTATACCAACAACGGTTGAATATTTTACCGCTTGGTACGCATACATGGGCGACAAAGATAATATACTGGGCACAACCAGTAGTAGTAGCCAATCAGCTGTTACCAACGGCCAAGCGCCGCCAGTAGGTACCTTCCAAGACGGCTTTTCAGTTCCTAATACAGACACCTCAAAAATGGCCTGCCCAGTAAGCCCAACCGTCACAGAAATTGGAGTGGTTAGGGTGTACGCAAACGGTACTGGGTTTTATAATATTAAGCTTTGTAAAGTACACGGCTACAGCATAAACGCCGTAAAGGCTAAGGATTTTGACGACATGTACAATGCTATGATTGCGGCTGGCTTTAAGCCCGTAACAGTGAACAATAATGGTGAATATGTACGTGATGGCGGTGGTGGTAACTTTAGGACATATGAGGCTCAGCAAGCTGGTCACGCCAGGAACCCAACAGCTTGGGCCTCAGCTGGAAATTCTAATCACGAACGTGGTTTGGCTGTGGATACTGCTTGCGCCAACAACGATAATTCGCTACTTTACCACCCGTGGATGACTGGTAAGGCGCGTACATTGCCAGAGTTTAGTAGGGCGCTGGCCGAACACCCGTGCCTAAACTGGATACATAACAATTCTTCAAAATATAAGTTACTGCTGCAGTGTGACGGCAAGGGGTCTAGTGGCGGCGAAATAGCAGGCGATAGGGGCGGCTGCGAAACTTGGCACTTGTCGCCGAATGGTAAATAATATGAGCACCCTTATTGAAGCATTGAAAAATCACCTAAAACGGCTAATCGTTTTGTTTGTTGCGCTGGTATTTTTTACTAATGCTGCTCAAGTATCTGCAACAGTTAATTTATACTGCCAACGAAACAACGTAACTGATGCCGCCAAATGCGAAACGTTTTTGAAACAATCCGGAATATATTTTGTTGGTGCTGAAGCAGATGCAAAAAAAGCACTGTGTACCACAACCACAATAATAAATAGTGAATCAGCCCTAGCGCCCGGTTCAAAAATATATGTATTGGGCGATAGCATAACAAACCAATCTAGAACGGAATTAACAGCCCAAATTACCGCGGCTGGCTACAGCATAGCTGCCATAAACGCCGACCCGGCCAGGGCAATATCTAAAGATACGGTTGGCAGCAGCCCATCGGGGTTGCAAGCCATAACAGATGATTCCGAGATTATTAGAATATCAGGAGCAGTTGTTATAGCGCTTGGCACAAATAGCGGTACCGAGGATTTAAATGTGCAAATTCCGGCGCTAATGGCAAAAATACGCGAGGAGCTTAGCGTGACTGTACCCGTATTTTGGGTAAATGTGTTTTCAACAAGTAGCAGCACGCCTGCACGTAATGAAAAAATTAAAACTTTTAGTACCGCAACCTACCCATACACGGTTATAGACACTACTGCGGCAAATATACAGCTGGACAGTGAAGGCACACACCCAACTGTCGCCGGCAATACTACCTTTGCACAAACAGTTGCCGCAGGGCTAAAAAACTATGGTGGCCTAGAACCTGCCACTGCCGGTGGATACAGCCCTATATCACTGTCATACCCGGCTTTTCCTAGCGATACCGAGATTGCCAGTAAAATTACCGACTACCTAAAATCAAAATATCCTAATAGCCCTTGGCACAGTGTTAGTTCAGATTTTGGTAGTTGGCTAATTAAAGAATCTAAAGCACGCAACATAAACCCGCTACTTATAATGTCAATAGGCAAGCAAGAAAACGGTTTTGGTTCCAGTACCCAGGTTCATGTTACTAAATACTTTAACTACTTTGGTATGAAGGGGAATGGACCAATCACAGTTCCTAATAGCGAATATCGGGGGTTTGCTAGCCCAACTGCTGGTATAACGTTCTTTTTGGATACTGTACAAAAGAATACCCAAAGTACTGACCGTGGACGCTATGCTGCAGTAAATAATTTTTACGAATACTTGGCTATGCACCAATCGGGGCTTATTGCCTACCCGGGCGACTTGCTTGACCCTACCGACAGGAACGGCAGGTGTTTAGTGGCGGTGCATGGGTAAAAAATGGCAATAAGCCTGATGGTGATAGATTGAATGGTTATGACCCGTCTATGGGTGTCTACACAAGCTGGGAGCCTATCTTGCACCCAAACCCCAGATACAACCTTGGCACTGCACCAAACCAAACCCCAAACCCGAATTCCGTTTATAATCCCGGTAACTATTACAAACCATCAATCGCATTAATAAACCTACTAACTGGGCAAAGCCTATCTGACACACCCGGTAAGGGCAGCACCCAGTCTAGCTGCACCGGTGCCGAAGGTGTACCTATGCCGCACGGCGCAAATGGTTACGACCTAAAAGATACGGGGCCAAACCCGTTGGTAATGTATAGCCAAAACAGCACAGGCACAGACGCGGCAGTATCTGGTTATTTTGGGGCAAGTACTTACGGCACTGGCAACATTGAAGACTGCGGTTGTGGGCCAACATCGTTTGCAACGATCGTAACAACAATAACTGGCAAAAAAGTGGAACCCCCTGAAGTAGCAAAATGGGCTGCAGAAAATGGCTACCAACAAGACGGCTGCGGATCATCATGGTGGTGGGTTGATAACGCACAAAAAACTAAAGAAAGATGGGGAGTAGTAGCCGAGGATTTGCAGAAAGATTTTGCTAGGGCAA
>JAYUWM010000094.1:0-3542 GCA_043753565.1 bacterium | reverse complement strand
TGGCGTCTAAAACAAAGCCGCCTGCTGCGCCTACACCAAAACCTATACCGACACAAGCAGTTACTTCAGATATTATATCGAATGCCTTACTCATTTTCATTACCTTTTTGCTTTTTAGCTGACTCTGTTGAATCAATAAACCCCATTGCTCCACCAAGTAAAATACCGGCTATTCCACCTATAATACCCCCAAATAACCAGATATCTTGTCGCTTATCATCTTCAAATTTTTGTACTTCCTCTTTTAAGGCAGCGTACATAGCATTAACGTCTTTGTTATTAAGCTCGTTCAGCTTATTAAATACAGGCAATGCGTCCCTTGATGTGGCGCGCACTTCTGTAGCATTATTACCACATGGTTGATCCGGGTGTGATAGTAAATCAGACACCATTTCATCCTCGCCCCTGTCATCTAGTGCTGCATCGTCTTCGTAATAATGCAGCAGATCCAGACAAACAGTACCGTATTCTTGAAGTTGAGTATTGTAGGCTTGGTAGTAGCCAAGGTCGGTTTTATATTCATCAATGACTGCTTGTTCTTCCTGTGGCACAAAGGTATCAAAGAGGTCAATTGTATACCCCGTAGCGGCGCCTACGCCCAAACCTACAACGCCACATACAGTGGATGACAAAAACGTTTCTGCTAACCTATTCAATTTACACTACTCCATACTTCAAGTTATTTAGTTTATTATAGTACTAAATTGTATATTTGTAAATTATATTACAAGTGTAAACTTACTAATCTTGTTGTGTCTGAAAAAATAGGACATACGTGGGTGTCCTATTTAGAACGGTAAATTAGTGCTAATTATTCAACAAGTGATACGCGTAGCTCAGAATCAGATAAGTTTCTAACAATGTGTAATGGCCTGCGTGTAATCCTTTGTGGATTATGTAGATGCATGGCATCACCTGGTGCCAATTCAAACACATGTGTCTTGTTAGTTACCGGGTCGGTGATACGGGCTTCAGCCGTACCTAATAAGCCTATCGCAAGTGTCTCGTCTGGTGCCCTGTCTCTGTGACGCCTAGTGCGGCCGCCGGGCTGATATACATTTATCAAGCAAGACAACACGTACCTACTGGCATATTTACTATATTTACGGTGTAAATTTATAAGTTCCTGGTTATTAGCAACTTCAAGTGCGTTGGCTTGGATAGTGTTTGGGTGTTCTGGAAATGTTCCTGGGTGCCAGGCATTAAATCTATATATATTTAAACCGCCAGTACCTGGTGATTTACTAATTTGTTCATTAATATATTCATTTTCACTAGTAATAAGCTGCAGGGCTTGTTCACCTGCTTTTTGGGCAAGTTCTTTGCCAACTAAATTTCTGTATATTTCCCACCCTGTTCCCGCAAGAACTTCAGGCATACTATTCGCCGTGTTCTTCGATTGCGCTCAATAGCGAGTTTTCAAGATCACTCTTGCGCTTTAGTTTTGGCTTATCAGGCAAAACTGTAACTTGTTCTTCGGCGTGTTCGTCTACAACAGTGCCCTTATCAGGTTCGATGTCGATTTCGTGGCTAGTAAGCTTGCTGGCAAGGCGTACGTTTTGGCCACCCTTACCAATTGCAATACTTAGTTGGTCGTCGGCTACATATACTTTAGCTTTGCCGTCAGTAATTACAACGCTGTTAACCTTGGTTGGGCTTAGCGCGTTACTAATGTAGGTAACTGGGTTTTCGTCCCATACAACAATATCAATTTTTTCTTGGTCACCAATTTCGCTCATAACAGCGTTCACGCGGGTTCCATGGCCACCAACAAATGTACCAACTGGGTCTACACCCTGCACAGTACTTGCAACGGCAATTTTGGTACGTACACCAGCTTCGCGGGCAATATTCTTAATAACTACAGCGCCGCTTTCCATCTCTGGAACCTCAGACTTAAACAAGTGCTCAATAAATGCGCCAGCACCACGGCTAACAATCATCTGTGGGCCCCTAAAGCCCTTTTCGATGTCTTTTAGGTAGACCTTAAGTCTTTGGCCAGGATAGTAACGCTCGCCCTGAATTTGCTCGCTCATTGGCATAATTGCTTGGGCTTTGCCAAGATCGATACGTACTAAGCGGGCTTCTACACGGGCTACGATACCGTTTATAAGTGTGCCAATTTTGCCTTCGTATTCGGCTAGCATAATTTCACGCTCGGCTTCACGTAAGCGCTGCAATACAACCTGCTTAGCAGTTTGGGCTGCAACACGTCCGAAGCTTTCGACTGACTGAAACAGCTCGACAATATCACCTATAACTGCTTCTTTTTTAATCTTTTTAGCGTCTTCCACGTTAATTTCAAAACGGTCGTCGCCTACAAGTTCTACAACTTCTTTACTAATGTATGCATCTATTGCACCGGTATTCATATTAATACTTACACGCACTTCTTGTTCGCGGTCACCGTAATCACGGCGATAAGCCGCAGCCATAGCCTGTTCGACAATTTCTTGTACGGCTTCTTCTGGTAAATTTTTTTCTTCTGCAATAACCTTTATGGCTGCAGTTAAACTCTTTAAATCGAAATCCATTTTTCTCTCCTATTTGTAATCTCTTTGAATGAAAAAATTCGACCACTTGGCCGAATCAGAACACTCTTAGTATACTATATGTAATAGATAATGCACAAATGATAAAATAAGGAGCAAAAGCGCCCGTGAGTACACAAGTAAAAAGACTATACCAACAATTTGTTCCCGAGAGTTATGACATTAATCTACATATTAACGAACCAGCAATGACTTTTGCAGGTAGTGTTAATATTGTTGGCACAAAAGTAGGCAAACCTAGTAGCCGGATAACTCTGCACCAAAAGGGCCTAAACATCTCCAAAGCTGTTATTACACATAAAGCTAAGAACGGCGATACTGTGCACGACATTGCACGCATAAACAAACAAGATAGTTTCGACGAAGTACGACTGCATGCTCACAAACCTTTGCCGCGTGGCAACTACGAAATACAGTTGATTTTTGATGGTACTATTACGCGTCCTATGAACGGAATGTACCCTTGTTTTTACACCGAAAACGGCAAACAAAAGCAGTTAATAGCCACCCAGTTCGAAAGCCATCACGCCCGTGAGGTCTTGCCGTGTATTGATGAACCTGAGGCCAAAGCAGTATTTACCTTGTCACTAACGACCCGTGCCAATACAACTGCACTTAGCAACACACCTGTTGTAACCCAAACAACAAACAGTGATAGTATGACGACGGTATTTGAACCAACACCTAAAATGAGCACCTATTTACTGGCTTTTGTGGTTGGTGATATGCAATATAAAGAAGCCATAACAAAGCGCGGCGTACAAGTGCGTACCTATGCCACCCCAGACAACACGCCGTTTACTGACTTTGCATTAGATACCGCAATAAAGTGCATAGACTTTTACGAAGAATACTTTGGCATAGATTACCCACTGCCTAAATGCGACCTAATTGCCCTGCCAGATTTTGCCAGCGGCGCCATGGAAAACTGGGGTTGTATCACTTTCAGGGAACAATGCATGTTGGTTGACCCCAAAAACACCAGCCTAC
>JAYUWM010000093.1:0-10785 GCA_043753565.1 bacterium | reverse complement strand
CCCCTTTACATAATCGCGGGCACAGCCATATTTGCCACTGCGTTCGCCGCTACTGTTATTGGCAACAGCACCACCAACGCTCGAATATTCGGAAGATGCAGGATATACAGGTACCAAACGGCCGTGAGTGTGAAGAGTTTGCTGTAATTTACCAAAAATAGCCCCGGGCTGTACAGCAACAATTCCAGATTTAGGATCTAGTTCTAATACTTTGTGCATATGCGCCGGAAACACTAAACTTATTCCACTACCTATAGCAGCACCACCAGTGTCTGTTCCCATGCCACGTGCCGTTATAGGTATTACACGGCCACGTTCGGCTAATTGCCATGTAAAGCGGGCTGTTTTGCGTATATCATTTTCGTTTCGTGGGTACACTACAAAAGAAGGCATAATACGTAAAATACTGCCGTCGGTACTAAAATAACTACGCGTGTCTGGGCTAATAAACACTTCGCCGATAAGGTGTTCTTGTAGGTAATGAGCTACTTTATTCATTGACTGATAGACCCTTGTAATAAACCATAAGTAATACAACCATCATAGCATATTTATACTGAGTAATAGCACTGTTATAGTACTTTAATTACACGTTAATTATTTTAAAACTTTATCTTGCAGCACAGTCCAATTTTGAATATTGTTTAGCCTGTCTACCGCAGCACCTATACGATTAGTGTTAAATCCCACGAGTTCGGTGCGGGTTACATACAAAAAGCGCGGCTGGTAAAGTGATATTGCCGGTGCGTCAGCCTGCCAAGCTACTAAAAATGGCTTATACTTAACTGCTCTTAGGTTTGGTTCAAGCCGGGTTCTACCTGCTTCAAGGGCTTTGTCTGCTGTTTTACTTTTATATTCAGACAGGTTAAGTCGGCTGGTCGAACGCACATCTGCCTGCGAACTGTGCCAATATGCAAATACATCAGGATCGCGACCTATAGATATACCGTATAGTAGTACATCATAATCGTGGCGTGTTAACACATCACCTTGCATATCTTCTTCAGGCCTAATTTTTACATCAAGCTCGATACCTAACGCCTTCCACTGAGTTTGCAGGCTTTGTGAAATGGCTACATACTCGGCAACATTTTGTGACACAAATCTTAAGAATAGTGGTGTATCGCCCTTTTTGCGCGTTCCATCAGATGTAATTTTGTAACCTGCTTCGTCTAGTAATTTACTAGCTTGTTCAAGGTTATATGTAGCCTGTGTAATGGTTGGATCGTAACCAACTTGGTTCTTTAATAATGGCCCTGTTGTTGTAAGTGCCGTAAAACCTAATTGTTTAATAAGCTCTGGACGATTTGTGCCATAAACCAGCGCCTGGCGCACTTTTGCATCAGATAAAATTGGTGAGCTAGTGTTAAAAAAACTCATCACTACGCCGTCTGTTGGTATATTGTAACTAATCGATGTGATGTCAGTTTCTATATCAGATGGCACTTTATCTAGTCCTACCATTGCCGTAAGCTCTTTGTTTTCGTAGGCTTTAGCCATAATTGCTTCGTCTTTAAACGTGCGCAGTACATATTGTTCTATTTTTGGTTCACCCAGATGGTAGTTATTGTTACGGCGAAGTGCAATCTGCTCGCTTCTGTTATCACGACTAAATCCTTTTACCTCTACAGATTTCCATACAAATGGGCCTGTGCCTACTGGGTTAACTGCGTTAAAAGATACACTGCGCAGTTGGCTAGCAGGCGTATCTTTTAATATATGGGCTGGTACTATGCCGTTTATAAGCGAAAATGGGAACGATGCAAGTGAGTTAGGAAGAGTGAACTGTACTGTGTAGTTATCGATAGCTTTTACTTCAACGCCTTGCCAACTAGCAAGTAATGGCGATTTTGCATCTGGGTTTTGGATTGTCTGATAAGTAAAAACAACATCCTGGGACGTAAACGGTGTACCGTCATGCCAAGAAACATTTTTGCGAAGTGATACTGTATACACTCGTCCATTTGTGTCAGCTTCCCATTTATCTGCTAGGTCAGGTATCAAATTATTACTTGCATCGTGTGAAAATAAGCTAGAAAAAACAAGCCGCGCTATAGAGCCGTCCACTAAAGACACCGCATAAAGTGGATTAGCATTTGTAAATGTACCTACAGCGCCTTCACGCAAGGTACCGCCCTGCACAGGAGCAATTTTCTGAAAATATGTCCCTAAGCCACGAGCCTGCAAGCCAACACTAACGGTTAACAAAACCATTAATAATATCCACCCAATAACAAAACGCCTAACGTTAGTAAGACGCACCAGGCGCCTAAAAAAGTGCCTATCAAGTTGCTGTTCGGCATCCTCGGCGGCTAGTATTGCGTCTTTCTTGCGTTTACGAAACGTTCGTCTGAAGCGTAATTTTAATGTTTTACTTGTCATATTTATTGTTTGGCCACCCACCAAAAAACCATGTACTAAATTAGTATGTACTAAACCTAAGCTGTTAGCAGACCTATCAGTAGCGATACTGCAAAAATTGTTGCCACTATAATCGTAAGATTCATAATTGTTTTATCTGTACCTCGGCGCACTGTGTTTACTTCGCCGCCTCCGCCCAAGCCTGCACCCAGGCTAGCACCACGAGTTTGTAGTAATACCAAAATGCTTAAAATTATCGACGATCCTATTGTAATGAAGTTCCAAATACTTAACATAAATACTCCTTATTTATCATCTATTATGGCGGTCACTAAAAAATTAACAAGCCCAATTACTATTCCTGCAATAATTGCGACAACAAAACTGCTTACATGAAACGGGCTGTACAGCCAAGATGCTATGGTAACCATAAAGCCGTTTATAATAACCATAAATATACCCAGGCTAAGTAATACTGCCGGCAATGATAAAAATACAACCAATGGTTTAATAACAGTGTTTACAATCGCTAATATAAGACCAGATATAACAACTGCTGTTGCGCTGTTCTGAAAAGAAATGTTATCAGGGCCTACCAGTGCTGCAGCAAGCCAAATACCCACACCACAAACAATCCATCTAACTATAAAACGAGGTACTCTGCTTTGCTTCATCTATTACAAATAGTATAACAGATCTGTCGGCACATTTTTAGATAAATTACGCGCACCGCTATCTGTAATAAGCACATCGTCTTCGATTCTAACGCCAATATTTTCTTCTGCAATATATATGCCCGGTTCTATTGTGATAACCATTCCCGGTTGTAGTGGTTGCTTGTAGTCTGCTGGGTCGTGCACATCTAGGCCCAAATGGTGTGACACGCCGTGCGGGTAAAAATTACGTACATTACCACTTAAACCGAGACTTTTAACCTGTTGAGCTAACAAATATTCTGTTTTTTGTTCGAGTTCTTTAATTGTAATACCAGGCTTTAGGCTTTCAATAAGCTGTTGCTGCACGGCAAGTACAGCGTCGTGAACGGCAGTTAAACGCCCGCCTGGTGAACGTAGCGCATAAGTGCGGCTAATATCAGCAGCGTAATTATTATATTCGGCGCCTACATCAAACAAAATCATGTTTTTGCCCTTTAGTGGGCTGTTGTTAGCTACGTAATGTATTGTGGTGGCATTTTTGTCTGTGGCAATAATAGGATCGTAGGCATGCCCTTGCGCGCCGCGCTGCATAAATTCGTAAGTAAGCATGTGCATAATATTTGATTCGTTTTTATAATTTGCCATATTGTCTTTAACAACTTGTAGTGACTGCTGTGTAATATCTATAGCTGTTTGTATGGCTGTAATCTCGGCAGGGGTTTTGTGTTGGCGCTGTTTGGCAATAAGTGGTTGGGCATTAATAATTTGAGCGGGTTTTAGTTTTTTAAGCCTGGTATGCAAAAGCGCGCGGGCCGGGTTTGTGTAAAAGCCGTGTGCGCTAATATACGGCTTGGCCGGTGCAATCGTAGCTAGTTTTTTGCCCTCGACTAGCTGATTTATAAATTCCCAGCCGTCGTTGTGGGTTAAAACTTCGTCAACATCGCTGATTGATTTGATTGCTGCAGTATCTATAGCGCCTTCCCATAGGACGCGGTGCTTATCGCGGTTTGGTTGTACTAATATATGCTTTTTAGCTGTTATAACTAGTACAAAATCTGGTTGATTACACCCTGTTAAATACAAAAAATTATTGTCTTGTTTAAAGACGTATGTTGTATCTACGCTACGCTGCAACAAACCTGCAGACGATATAATAACAACATCCGCTTGGGCGTTTAGAAACAAATCTTTGCGATTTTTTTTATAAAACTGGGCATTAAACATTCTTAAACCAGTATACGGCTTAACGGCATAGGTACGGTATGTATAAATGTTGTATTTTATAGCCGGTATACAAACTAACTATGCTAACCCTGTGATTTTTTATAAGCCCGGCGATATTGGTTTAAAATAACTGCTTTTTTGATGCCTAAAATGGCTTCTAACTCGTCTTGCCTGGCCTGAACAATACCACGGCTACTACCAAAATGCTTAAGTAGTTTCTTTTTTGTAGTTGGGCCAATCGTTGGCACTTCGTCTAGCCAACTACTTATTTGCCTAGATCTTTTAAGTACCGTGTGATAGCTAACCGCAAACCTGTGTGATTCGTCACGGATACGTTGTAGCAACTTAACAATATCGTGATTTTTAGGCAGCATAAGTAGTGTGAAATCATCAGTGGTTTTAATATAGGTATTTTGTTCGTGCAGCCAAGTATCATTTAAAACAACGTTAGATTTTGCAACGTTTACTACAATTTCTTCATCACGCTTGGCAAGGCCTATCATAGCGATATTGCTGTAACCTGCTGCGTCGCGGGCCTTTATTGCACTGGCAAGTTGCCCCTTTCCGCCGTCTATCAAAAACAGATCTGGCACACCCCAATTTGCTACATTCCGGTCAGCCAAGCGCCGCCCGATAACTTCGTTCATACTGGCAAAGTCATTATTTTGCTGAACTTTTAATTTAAATTTACGATAAGACGTTTTGTCTGGCATGCCACTTGTAAACACCACCATACTAGCTACAACGTCTGTACCGCTCATATGGCTAATATCGAAACCTTCTATGCGCTTAGGCGCTTTAGCCAAACCTAAAGCGTCAGATAAGCCTTGCAAACCGCGGTCTTTGCTTATATCTAAAAATTCGCGGTCACTAAATATGATTTGCTTACTTAGTTCTTTTAAAGAAAACAATTGATTGCGAATTACGGCTGCTTTTTCATAATCCTGAGCTTTTGAAGCGCGGATCATGTCTTTTTCTAGTTCAGCAATAATAGTTTTACGCTTTCCCAGTAAATACTGCCCAAGTTTATTTAAGTTTGCTTTATAAATGGCTATTGACGTTTTGCCAGATTTAACACCAGGATCAAGCCCAATTTGCTGATACAATGTACTGCCAAGTGTGCCTTCTTGTGCGGTAATAGCATAAGGGAACACACGCCGTAAGTACTTTAATGCTCGTTTTAGTGCCCAACCGTTTAAGTACGGACCGTAGTATGTCGCTTTGTCATCAAGCGGTCTACGAGTAATTGTTACTGTCGGGTAGTCTGCTTTGTGATCAATACGCACATACAGCAGACTTTTATCATCACGCAGCAATATATTATATGACGGCAAATATCGGCGCACAATCTCGGCTTCTAAAAATAAGGCGTCTATTTCGCTTTCTACTTCTACCCAATCTGTATCAAAAATTTCGGCAACTAGTGCTTCGGTCTTAGGGTCGCGGGTTCGGCTGACCTGAAAATACTGTCTTACGCGGTTACGTAGCACAGCAGCTTTACCAATATATATAATGTTGCCGGCTGCATTTTTATGAAAATACACACCAGGGGTTTTAGGTAGGTCCGCTAATTTAGCTTTTAACTCCGTATTCATACGTATAAGTATACACTTTTACGGTGTTATTAGTGTGCTAAGCAGCAGTAATATTAGCCTAAGGTGGCTATCTGCAGCTTGGCGCAGGCTTCGCACATAACATGTAGTTTACGGCGTATATTTGTGCTGTTTACCTGATGGCTAGTTTTTTTGCCGCATTGTTCACAAGTTGCAATATCTTTTGCCTTATCACTAAAGCCCATTTTCATGCGGTCATCAAACACAAATAGCTTACCCTCCCACAAACCATCGTCTCCATACTTCTCTCCATATTTTGCTATGCCGCCGTCCATTTGATACACCTCGTTAAAACCTCGGTTAACCATCATGGCACTTAAAATCTCGCAGCGTATACCACCTGTGCAATAGGTTACTATTGGCTTATCTTTATACTTACTAATTTCGCCCGACTCTAGATCTTTTTTAAAATCACGGCTGGTTGTTACATTGGGTATAACGGCGTTTTTAAACTTACCAATCTGGGCTTCGTACATATTACGGCCATCATAAAAAATAACATCGTCGCCTTTTTCTTGCATCAGTTTGTGAACTGCAGCAGGTTTTAAATGCTTGCCTCCATTTTCGATTCCATTTTTACCCACAATAATCTCGTCTGAGGCATCAAAAGCTACAATCTCAGATTTAACTTTTACTTTAAGTTTCGGGAAATGCTCCTCCCCACCATCGCTCCACTTATAAGTGATGTTATCAAACAGGCTATGCGCTTTCATGGCGCGGGTATAGTACTTTAAGCTTTGTAAATCGCCGCCCAAAGTGGCATTTATACCGTGCGGACTAATAATTATACGCCCCTTTAGGCCCAAATTCTCACACAAACTACGCTGCCAAAACATAATTGTCTCAGTATCAGTAATTGGAATAAATTTGTAGAATAAAATAATTTTTTGCATAACTGCTTCGCTTGGGTTTATACTTACTATTAATTATAGCAAATAACTGAGGCAGCGAAAAAGAGCTAAAAAACAAAAACATCTCAGTTTTGTATTCTTAAATTCTTGTAAACAAATAAAAGGACAACCCATGGACACTAATAAATATACGCTAAAGGTGTATTGGCAGCACGCCAAAAAATATAAGCGTAAGCTTGCAACTATATATCCCATGATGGCAACGGCCCAGGTTATAGAAGATGCCATACAGCCCGTTATTGTAAGCGGTATATTAACTAATATTGCCAAAAATAACCTAGATGCCCTGCAGCTTAGCAAGATATGGCCGCTGTTAGTATTAGTTTTTTTGTGCGAATTTATTGGCCATTTAATGTGGAATATTATTGTTCGCTTGTTTTGGAAAACCCAAGATTCTATTATGCGCGACCTATCTATGACTGTTTTTGATCACTTAAATACTATGAGCTACCGATTTTTCTCGGATAGATTTGCCGGATCATTAGTAAACCAGTGCAATAAATTTGTTGGGTCTTTCGAGCGCCTGACCGACCCACTAACCTGGAACGTATATAAGTTAATAGTAGCGTTTGCCTATACTACCGTCATTCTAGCGCCCAAAGCGCCAGCAGTTATTGTTGCCATCCTTATTATTACCGCTATATACATACCGTTTGTTTGGTATTTTAGGCGCAAGCAAATTCCTTACAACAAGGCTTGGGCAAGTGCAGAAACAAAACGCACCGGACAAGTAGCCGACACCATTACCAACATTATGGCCGTAAAATCCTTTGCTAACGAAAAACTAGAATCTAAGCGCATGCAACAACGCGTAGACGAAGTTCATAATAAATCGATGGATACCATGCGCATAAGTATGAAGCAAGAACTAGTTAGCGGCGGAATGCAGCGTAGTATTAATGTATCTGTGATTGTTATATCGGTCTTACTTGCCGTAAATGGCTACATAGAGGTCGGCGTTATTTACCTATCACTTACTTTTACAATCGGTATTATGCGTAGGCTGTGGGACTTAAACAATACTTTTAGGCAAGTAACTCGCGTATTTGGCGATGCCAGTGATATGGCAACAATACTGCAAATTGAGCCCGAAATTAGTGACCCAACAAATCCTGTACATTTTAGGGCAACGCAAGGCCAAATCTCACTACAAGATATAACATTTTGGTACCCCGACTTAACCAATAAACAAGCATTGTTTGAAGGCCTACAACTAGATGTTCGCCCGGGCGAAAAAATTGGCCTGGTTGGCCCAAGTGGTAGTGGTAAAACAACTATCACAATGTTGCTTCTGCGCTTTATGGATGTCCAGAAAGGCACAATAAGCATAGACGGCCAAGATATTACACAAATTACACAGCAAGATCTGCGCAAGTCTATTACTTATGTGCCCCAGGAACCTTTGTTGTTCCACCGTAGTATTAAAGATAATATAAGCTACGGCAACCATTTAGCTAGCGACGAGAGTATACAAAAGGCTGCTAAAAACGCCCATGCTGAAGAATTTATAGCATCTATGGCAAATGGATATGACACTATGGTTGGCGAGCGCGGGGTTAAGTTAAGTGGTGGCCAAAAGCAGCGTGTAGCAATTGCACGGGCAATGCTAAAAAATGCACCAATACTTATTTTAGACGAAGCAACTAGTGCACTAGATAGTGAATCAGAAGTGCTTATCCAAGACGCACTATGGAAACTTATGCAAAACAAAACTGCAATTGTAATTGCTCACCGCCTAAGCACTATACAAAAAATGGACCGCATTATAGTACTAGACAAAGGTAAAATAGTAGAACAAGGTACGCACAAAACCCTAATTAAAAATAAGGGGTTGTACGCTAAACTTTGGGCCCACCAAAGTGGCGGTTTTTTGCAAGATGAATAGTAACTTGTCAGATTATACAAACAAAAACACCCGCAGATGCGGGTGTTTTTTATTAAGTAAAAGCTTTACTCTTCTTCGGCTTTTGGCGTACCGTGTTCGCTAGGTACTTCAGCAGCGTCGGCTTCTGCTGCTTCTTCTACAGCTTCTACCTCTGCCCTTGGCACAATAACACTAATAACAACAACTTCTTCGTCTGTTATAAGTGTAATGTCTTTTGGCATTTTTAAGGCACCAGCACGTACATCGTCGTCGGGTGTAGTAATGTTAGTAACATCAACTTCGATTGAATCTGGAATGCTGTTTGGCAAACCACGTACAACCACATGGTCAATGTTAACGTGCACTAATAACCCTGCGACTGTTGCGGGCGCAAGCCCAACCAAAACAACTGGTACTTCGGCATCAATTGGTTCGTTAATTTTAACTGCGTGGAAAGCAATATGTGACAATTGGCCCTTAACTGGGTCGACAGTTACGTCTTTGATTAGCGTTAATCGCTGCTTTTTACCATAACTAAGCGTAATAGTCTGGTGTTTACCTGCTTTGTTCCATATTTTTATTAAAGGAATATAGCTAATAGCGACGTTATCTGACGCTACGCCCTTTTCATACACCACCGCAGGTACCATTCCAGCTGCCCTAAGTTGGCCAACCTTCTTACCTGTTACGTTTCGTTCTTCTGCTTGTAATGTAAGTGCAGAGCCGCTCATGTTTCCTCCAATTCGTTCTTATTTAATAGTATACCAGCAATAGGCTATCAGATGCTACACTAGCTGCATGGGATTAGACGTTGCACAAATTGTTCAGGCAGGTGGAATACTTTTAATAGCCGCCATTGTTTTTGCCGAATCGGGGCTTTTGATTGGATTTTTTTTACCAGGTGATACTTTGCTGTTTACTGCCGGCTTTTTTGCTAGCCAGGGCCAGTTAAATTTAGGTTGGCTATTATTTGCCATTATTATGGCAGCAATTATTGGCGATAACGTTGGGTACACTATAGGCCGAAAAACAGGCCACAAGATATTTAAAAAGCAAGATGGCATCTTTTTTAGGCAAGAATACATAGCCAAAGCCGAAGAATTTTACGAAAAACACGGTGGTAAAACAATAACTATCGCCCGCTTTGTGCCAATTGTGCGCACCTTTGCACCTGTGGTTGCTGGCGTTGCTAAAATGGACCGCAGAAAGTTTATGGCCTACAACATTGCAGGTGCTGTAATTTGGGGTGCAAGCTTGACACTGCTTGGTTACTACCTTGGTTCACGTATTCCACATATAGATAAGTACGTACTACCGGCTGTTTTGTTAGCAACAATTTTTACATTTGCGCCGCCAATACTGCACATACTAAAAGATGCCGAAAACCGCGCCAGAATTAAAACCTCTTTAAAACAAAAATTTAGCCGTAAAAGCTAATAACCAATAATAGAATAATCTTTGCATACTACATTTTAGGGTCGCTAGCGCCACATGCTGGCCGAAGGCCAACGCATAAGCGCACTGATATACAGAAAATAAGGTTGGTGCCTAAGATACACTCACAACTAAAGCATGTTTTTTAAAAAGTGGCCGGTAGAACTTACGCCGTTTTTAGCAATTTGTTCTGGCGTGCCAGTTGCAATCACCAAACCACCACCCGTGCCGCCCTCTGGGCCCATATCTATAATGTAGTCTGCAGATTTTATAACGTCTAAGTTGTGTTCGATAATAACCATACTGTTGCCCGTGTCTACTAATGCTTGCAAAACAACTAGTAAGCGCTGCACGTCATCAATGTGTAGGCCAGTTGTTGGTTCATCTAAAATATAAAGTGTACGGCCGGTTGCACGGCGGCTAAGTTCGGTAGCAAGTTTTACGCGCTGGGCCTCGCCTCCGCTGAGTGTAGTAGCAGATTGGCCTAAAGTCATATAACCTAGGCCTACCTGGACCAAAGTCTCTAACTTAGATGCGATACTCGGTTGATTTGCAAAAAACTCCCGGGCTTGTTCTATAGTCATAGTCAAAATATCTGCAATAGTTTTACCCTTAAACGTAACCTCTAACGCCTCACGGTTATAGCGCTTGCCGTCACAAACTTCGCACACTACATATACATCTGGCAAAAAGTGCATCTCTATTTTTATCATACCGTCGCC
>JAYUWM010000092.1:0-3635 GCA_043753565.1 bacterium | reverse complement strand
AACTAATGGCGCCGCAAACTCACGACCGCCAGCTACTTAATGTTGCACAGTGGTACCAGGGGCTACAAAAATGATATTTACTTTACTAACCATAGCTTTTATTGCTGCGGTTTTACTAATTATATTTGCGTTAGTAGGCAAACGTATACCAAAGCCTTTAAATAAAAATTATTTTACAAAAGAATGGCGCTATTTGCAAGCAATGTGCAGCAGTAAAGATACTTGGCCATTAGCTATTATTAACGCAGACAAGTTGTTAGACACTGCACTAAAAAAGCGAAGTTTTAGTGGCAAAACAATGGGCGAACGCATGGTGTCGGCCCAAAAAAAGTTTAGCAATATCGACGGCGTTTGGTATGCTCATAAATTGCGCAACCGCCTTGTGCACGAACAAGACATTAACTTGCGCGAAAAAGATGTAAAAGAAGCTCTAGTAGGCATACGCCAGGCATTAAAAGACCTAGGCGCACTGTAAAATGGTTGACGACAAATACAAAGTAGACGGCTACTACCCGACAATTGGTATAGAATGCCACGTACAGCTAAAAACTAAAACTAAACTTTTTGCTGGTGTTAATAACGATGCTAGGCAGGCTGAACCCAATACCCTAATTAGCCATATATGTTTGGGCATGCCAGGCGCATTGCCGGTACTAAATACCAAAGCTATAGATCTTGCTAGCAAAGCAGCATTTGCACTTAATACCGTTCCGCAGCAATTTAGTAAGTTCGACCGCAAACACTATTTTTATCCTGATTTACCAATGGGTTACCAGATAACACAATTTGATCAACCTATTATATTAGGTGGAAATGTTACGGCAGTTGTAGACGGCGTACCGATGATTTTTGATATTACCCGTGCCCATCTTGAAGCCGATGCCGGTAAAAGCACACACCCAGCAAACCAGGACTATTCGCTAGTTGATTTAAACCGCGCAGGTACTCCGCTACTAGAAATTGTCAGTGAGCCGTGCATGCATACAGCCGCAGAGGCCAAAGCCTTCGCGCACGAGTTGTATTTGCTTATGAAGTACGCCGACGTTAGTGATGTTAACCTGTTTTACGGCAACATGCGTTTTGATGTGAATGTTAGCGTTAGTAAAGATCCAAAAAACATGGGCACCCGTACCGAGACTAAAAACCTAAACAGCTTCAGGAGTGTTTACGACGTTGTGCAGTCCGAAATAAAGCGTCAGGTACTGCAACTAGAATCCGGCCAACAAATAGTGCAAGAAACGCGCGGTTGGAATGACGATGCCGGCACTAGCTTTAGCCAGCGAAGCAAAGAAGACGCCCACGATTACCGATATTTCCCTGATCCAGATATTCCACCAATTTCACTTACCACAGGTTATATAGATGGTATAAAACAAAGCATGTCAACTATGCCTAACCAGTTGCGTGTGCAGTTTGCAGCTGCTGGCATAGACGCATCAATGGTAGAAACAGTATTAGACGAAGTATCCGCAGCCCAGTTTATAGCAGAGGTACTAGATGCTCACAGTAACAAGACAGCTAAAACTGTTGCCAACTGGCTTGGTGGCCCTGTAACAAAAGCAATTTCCGATAACAACTACACCTGGCAGGCAGTTATTAAGGCTAGGTCTAACATAATTAAACTGGCAAGCATGGTAGACGAAGGTCAACTAAGCAGTACGGGCGCCAAAGAGGTGCTGCACGAACTGATAAAGGCCAACATAGATCCAATGACAATTGCCCAGCAAAAGAACTTGTTACAGCAATCTGACAGCGGTGCGCTTGAAGCAATTGTTGCAGAAGTATTAGGTGCAAACCAAAAAGCCGCCCAAGATATAAAAAACGGCGAAATGAAAGCCATAGGTTTTGTTGTAGGTCAGGTTATGAAGGCAAGTGGTGGCAGCGCCAACCCAGCAATGGTACAGCAAATTGTAAAAACACAGTTAGGGGTTTAATATGCAGCCGGTACGCAAGGCAGTTATAGCAGCTGCAGGTTTTGGAACGCGCTTTCTGCCGCAAACCAAAGCAATGCCAAAAGAAATGTTGCCAATAATAGACAAGCCAGTTATACAGGTTGTGGTAGAAGGTGTAGTTGCTGCTGGTGTTACTGATGTTATTATTGTTACTGGTCAGGGTAAACGCGCCATAGAAGACCATTTTGACCGCGCATTAGGTTTAGAACAAGAACTACGCGAAAAGGGCAAAATAGCTCAGGCTGATGAAATTAAGCGGATTGCAGAACTAGCCAACATAGTTTATGTGCGCCAAAAAGGCGAACCCAAAGGAAACGCCCGCCCGGTACTAAATGCCGCCCACTTGATAGATAACGAGCCATTCTTTTTCTTTTTTGCTGATGACTTTTTTACCAGTGAAGTTAGTTGTGCAAGCCAAATGCTTGAGGCCTACAAAAAAACTGGAAAAACTATTGCTGCACTGCGTAAAGTTAAGCGCGAAGACGCCAGCAAATACGGGATGGTAGAGCTGGGAGATAAGCTTGATGACAAAACTTACCGTATTAAACAGCTAATTGAAAAGCCAGGCCCCGAAAAAACCCCAAGCGAATACGCTGTTGTTTGTGGCTATTTATTAACACCAGATATTATTCCTATGCTTGCCCAAGAAAAGGTAGCCGCCGACGGAGAAATCCGAGTGCCCGATACCGTAAACGAACTAGCACAAATAGACGAAGTGTATGGCTGCCTAATAGACGGCGATTACCACGACACCGGTAGCCCCGAACTTTACCTAGAAACCCTGATAGATGTTGCCCTAAAGGATCCAGAATTAGGACCTCGCATTAGGGACTACTTAAAAACCATACTATAGACATAACCACCCCTAAGGGTGTATCATTTTATTATGGATTCATTTGATATTTTAGTAATTATATTGTCAAGCTCACTTGCTGTATTTTTAATTTTAGCAATCATTGCTACAAGCTATTTAATTAAGCTAATTAAAAAAATGAACGGTGCAGCCGATTCTGCAAAGTCAGTGGTTCAAAACGTAGAATCTATTACGAGCAATTTAAAAAATGTTGCTAACGGCAAAGTTGTTGTAAGTGCGGTATCAGCTATATTCGATAAGTTTAAAAAACATAGGTAGTACAAAGGGGTAATGCAATGAGTGACAAAGGAACAAAATATTCTAAAGGTATGTTAATCGGGCTTATTAGTGGATTAGTAGCCGGAGTATTATTTGCACCTAAAAGTGGCAAAGAAACTCGCAAGGACCTAAAAAAAGGTGCAAAAGATGCTGCCAAGTTTGCTGATAAAAAGTTACAAGCCCTGCATGCTGAACTATCAAAGCATGTAGAAAAAGTTGAACATGCAGCGCGCAACCTTTCTGATAAAGCAAAACACGAAGCGCATGCTGCTGTAGACGCGGCAAAAAAGGCCCGAGATCAGCTTTCTAGTGTTTCTGATGCTGTACGCAGCGGAAATAGTGCTGATGAAGATTTAGATATTGCTGTCAAAAACGCTAACAATGCCATCGATAACCTAAAAAAGTTTCTAAAAAAGTAGCACAAAACAGCCGCGCATTAGTATACTAGTACTAATGGGTACAGGTAAAAAAACATCACTTATTGCGAGTGATTATGTTCATTTACATAATCACACACATTACAGTCTATTAGATGGCTTACAAAAAATTGA
>JAYUWM010000091.1:0-3711 GCA_043753565.1 bacterium | reverse complement strand
CGCCACTTACAAACAATAATAGTAACTTTATATATAGCGGGCTTAGCAGCGCATACAAAATATTCCAGCCGCTTAAAACAGGTAGTACATATATAAATACACCCGTCCAAACTAGCATTTCGCCCAAGTAGTTAGGGTGCCGCATGGCCGACCACACACCGCTGTCTATCCATTTGCCCTTGTTTGCTTTGTTAGCGCCAAATTTAGATTTTTGGGCATCGGCAGTAGATTCTAACAGTAAACCAACAACAAATATACCTAAGCCAACCAAGCTTAGTGCACCTAATGTGGTACTTTCTTGCCTAAAACCGTATAGTGCAGCCAGCATTACAACCCAAACTGTAAGGGCTTGCAGTAGCCAAAAGCGAATAAACTTAAAAAAGTATTCGCGCATGCCGTCAAAACGCACATCTTTGCCTATTCTGTTAATGCGTATAAACAAAAACGTGCCGAGGCGTACTGCCCATGCCAACACCATAGCAAGCAGCAATGTCTGAAACGTGGTTTGTTCGCTCTTAACGTAGGCCGCTATGGCCACAACAATAAATGTTACAGCGTAAGAAATATCTGTAAGCTTATCTGTTTTAAATATGTAGGCCGGCACAAACATTAATAGGTTTATGCCAAATGATACCCAAAGCGCAAAAATAATTATATTCATAGCCCAAATTATACATTAAAAACAAAAATCACTACCGATTTGATAGTGATCTTAGTGTTCGGGCGTGCCCACCAAGGGCTCCCTTGGCTTTTTATTTTTGTAAATTTTTATTTTGCTAGTGAGCCCTATTGAACGCCCGACTAGTTACTATTACACGCTTATGGTTAGTTTTTGTCAAGTAGTTCAAGCAATTGTTGTTCGTTTATAACCTGCGTGCCTAGTTTTAAGGCTTTGTCTGCTTTGCTTTGGCCGGCCTTTTCGCCCATAACTAAATAGGTTGTGCCGCTAGCAACACTTGTCTGAAAAGTACCCCCCAAAGCCCTAATGCGCTCGGCTGCGATGTCGCGGCCCATATTCACAAGGCTACCAGTAATAACAAAGCTACTGCTGCTCAGCGGGCCCCCAACGTGCAAAACATCTGTTGGCCATACGCCGAGTTTTTTAAACTTAGCTAAAAGTTGTTGGTTATCCGCCTCGTCAAACCAAAGTATAATACTGTCTGCTACAATTTCGCCCACACCATTAACGGCCCGCAAATCTTCATAGCTAGCGCTACCAATTGTATCTAGGCGCCTAAATGTACTTGCTAAGTCTATAGCCGTTTGGGCGCCAACATGCCTAATACCCAGCCCAAATACAAACCGTGCCAGTGGTGGAGTTTTTTTATCTGCTATGGCATTTACCAGATTATCTGCTGAAAGTTCTGCAAAACGGTCAAGCTGTAATAATTGAACTTTAGTAACGGCATAAATATCTGCTAGATCGTTTGCTAGGCCTGCATCAACAAGCGCACCTACATTTTTTTCGCCCAAACCGTCAATATCTAATGCTCCGCGGCTTGCAAAATGTTCTAAGGCGCGCTTAAGCATAATTGGTCCGCTAGAACCTTTTACGCGGTAAACAGCATCGCCTTCGGGGCGTTCAAATTCTAAACCTGGGAACTGTTTACTTAGTTCACTGGTGTACATAAATGTTTTGGCGGTTTTTGGCCTAAGTTCTATAACTACACGTTCTACCTGCGGAATAATATCGCCAGCTTTATATATAACGACTGTGTCGCCTATACGGATATCTTTGCGGGCAATTTCGTCTGCGTTATGCAGGCTAGCATGCTTTACGGTGGTGCCGGCAACCACCACCGGGTCAAAAACAGCAACTGGCGTTGCAGCACCGGTGCGTCCAATACTTATAACTATGTCGCGCACTACGGTTGTTGCTTCTTCGGCGGGATATTTGTAGGCAACGGCACCGCGTGGGTTTTTGCCCACTACCCCAAGCCCGCGGTAGGTTGCACGGTCGTTAATTTTAATAACTAGGCCATCTGTATTAAATGGTAGTTTGTGGCGGTCATGTTCCCACTGGTCAACAAATTGCATCACATCGTCTAGCGTATTAAATACCTGCGCCTGTGAATTAGCTACGATGCCCATGCTGCGTATATAGTCGTAGGCCTGGCCATTGGTTGGCACCTCGGCTGGGTTTGGCCGCAAAATGTCATATGCCCTAAACGCTAATGGGCGCTGCGCAACAAGTTTTGGGTCAAGCTGCCTAATTGTGCCTGCCGCTAAATTACGGGGGTTGGCAAATGTTGGCAACCCCTGGTCAAGGCGCAAAGAATTAAGTGCATCAAAATCTTTTTTGTACATTACAACTTCGCCCCTAATTTCGGTACGACCAATCAAAAATTGCTCGTTACCTTTAGCAGATCTAAGCCTGTACGGCACGTTTTTGATAGTTAAAATATTTTGGGTTACGTCTTCGCCAACGCGGCTGTCGCCGCGGGTAATGGCCCGTTCAAATACACCATCTTGGTAAACAAGCGCAACACCCAAACCATCCATTTTTATATCACAAAAAAATTCATGTGATCTATTTGGTAGCAACTTTTCAGTTCGTTTAAGCCAGTCTTGTACATCTTGTATATCAAACACATCGTTTAGGCTAATCATAGGCTCGCTGTGCTGCACTTTTACAAAACCGTCCAAAGGCTTTGCCAATATACGCTGCGTAGGGCTTTCCGGCGAAACAAACTCAGGGTAAGCCGCCTCTATTGCCTTAAGTTCGCGTATTAATGCGTCGTATACTGCGTCGCTAGCTGTTGGTGCATCTAGCACATAATATTCGTATGCATAAGTGCTTAGCAGGGCTAAAAGTTCGTTGTAGCGCTGCTGTTTGCTCACAAAAGTTCCTTATACAGCGTAAACAAAAATGCATGTAAAAATACAATACTTGCTAGCGTAAGTGCAAAGTAAAGCCAAGGGGCTATAAGTGGTAAAAAGTATATTGCTGGCACTACCAAAATTACTAACAGCAAAAACGCTACTATTGGTAAAACTACTAACTTTCTAAAAACCGACAGCCGGCGTGAGAAAACTAACTGCCTTGAACTACGCAGCGCTTGCATAGGCTGCATATCTGGCAATGTAACTATATATAGGGCAAAAAGTGAAGAGCATATCATGTATAGGCTAAGCGTTACTAGTAGGCCCAAAAACAACAGCCAAATAGCTTGTTCTAAACCGCTGATTGCCAGGCCGCCGCTATTAACAATGCCGTAAACAAACATACCAAAATAGGCTGGCGCAAGCTGAACAACCATAACTAACAAAACCAGTAAAAACTGTATTAGTGGATAAAAGGCGTTGTAAAACGCTTGCTTGGCGGTTGGTTTTTTACCAGCTGCAGATTGCCTAAAGACCCAAATAATTGCCAGGCTAACCAAAATAAACAACATGTTTTGGTAAACTGCTGCTGTTTCGGTGCTAGCAGCGTTAGAAGTACCAAGTAGTGCGCTAAACACCGTGCCTACCATCGTCAAACCATCTGGCGTAGATCCAAAAGTATCTTGCAAGGTTGTTTTTAGTTCGGCAATGTTAAGCGGCGATCCAAAACCGCGGACTAAGGTCATATTAATTAGGCCGTAGGCTATTAGTATAAAAAGTAGCGCTTTTTTGTTGGCAAGTATGAGTTTAATGCTGCGCTGCAAAATAACCCTAGCACCAACTATGGGGCCTTTGGGATGCGGTATTTTTTTAGTTAGCTTAAAAGAT
>JAYUWM010000090.1:0-3762 GCA_043753565.1 bacterium | reverse complement strand
AAGCGCAGCGCCAAGTCAGTAGATGTAAAACAAATGCGGTTTGGATTAAAAATTAGCGATCACGATTTAGGTGTCAAAAACAAGAAAATTACAGAATTCCTTGAAGATGGCCACAAAGTAAAAATCATGATTGTGTACCGTGGACGAGAGTTAGCTCACAAAGAAATAGGCTTCAAACTAGCCGACAGGATAATTGAAAGTTTTGGCGAACTTATCGCCGTAGACCAACAACCAATCTTTGCCGGCAAGCAATTAGGCTTCGTTATAAGGAAAAAGTAGGAGAAACTAGATATGCCAAAACTTAAGACACACAGCGGTACAAAAGACCGCGTAAAAATCAGCAAAAATGGTAAAGTTATGATGCGCCGTGCATCTGGCAATCACTTGCTAGAACACAAAAGCGCCAGCCGTAAGCGCCGTTTTGCAGGCTTGCAAACCATCACTGGTAAGTCAGCTAAAAACTTAAAACTAAGGCTTGGTTCTAAATAGTTCCAACCCCCGTGCCTACAGGCGTGGTCACTCACATCACCCGCCAGGCCGCAATAATCAATAACATAGGAGATTACAAAGATGAGAGTTAAAAGAGGCGTAACATCACGCGCAAGACACAACAAAATCCGCAAAGGTACTAAAGGTTTTACACACAGTAACCGAGTTAGTATCAAGCGTGGCCGCCAGGCATTAGTAAAAGCATTAGAAAACGCACACCGCGACAGGCGCGAACGCAAACGAACTTTTAGGCAACTATGGAACGCACGTATTAACGCCGGCGCACGCCTAAACGGCACTACCTACAGTGTTTTAATAAAGGCACTTAAAGACGCAAATATTGCCCTAGACCGCAAGGTTTTGGCAGAACTAGCTGTTAACGAACCAGATGCTTTTGCAGCCATAGTTAAGGCCGCAATCAAGTAAGTATCCTACTCTTACAAAATAAAAAACTCCCTGTTTGGCTAGGGAGTTTTTTAATATCTGCCGCGCGATAAGCCGGGTTCTGTCGTTTACTTTTTAGGGTAAACGGCTAACCATCTATCTAGCCCAGCCATTGCTGGATGGGTCAAGCGGATCTTGTGGTGCACAAACGGCGGGAACCTATTGTTTGTACATCTCCTTGCAGCAGTCAGGGTTTACCTCGCTCTGCAGTCACCTGCAGAACCTGTGGGCTCTTACCCCACTCTTTTCACCATAGCATTCCCTTTTACGGGAGGTAGCTGTGTCGTTTCTGTGGCACTTTCCCTAAGATTACTCTTGGTTGCCGTTAGCAACTGACTTTCCCTACGCCGCCCGGACTTTCCTCTCGCACCTTGCGGCACCAGCGGTTAGCTACGTGGCAGACTGATACATTATAGCCTATTTTGTTCGGCTAGGGCGTCTAAAGTCTTGTTTACTTCGGCGTCAGCGAGTTTGTTAAGTTCACGCGGGACATGCGTAAAATTAACGTGTTTAAAGCTAGGTAGTAGATCTTTTATTGCCATGTGTATAGGTATTAGCGTTTCGTGTTTAACCCTGTAAATACCCTTCATTTGGTTTATAACCAGCAGGCTATCCATATAAACGTGTACTGTTTGTACGCCCTGGGCAACGCATAGCTCTAAACCGCCCTTTAAGCTGTGATATTCGGCATAATTATTGGTAGCTATACCTAGGTACTTACCACTTTCACGTAGCACTTTGTTTTGCATATTTAACACTACAAAGCCGCCGGCACTTGGGCCGGGGTTACCGCGCGACCCGCCGTCGCCGTACAGTTTTACTTCTGCGGGCAAGGCATCTTGGTTTGCGGGTTTAACAAATAGGTCTGGTTTGTCGTAGGCTACAAAGCTAAAGCGTACGATTTTTACAGGCGTGTTGTGGGTAATGTCTGTGTTGTACAAATTTTGCATAGTTTGTAAAAACTCATCTGTAGATTTGTATGTTTCGTGGCCCTGCCAGTCGCTTTCTTGCAGGTCGCTAACGCGTTTTTCATACACAGATGCAACTGTAGCAATACCTACCACCAACCAACTTAATTGGTCGCTTGGTTCAACCTTATCTATAACTTCTACTTTATCGCCAACACTCAACTGCTTATCATCAAAAAACCGGAAGGTCGATGTTTTGGTGCCGCCAATGATATTTTTTGCTAATGTGTGTTCAAATTTAAGCTGTTTTGGTTTTGTATTCATTACATATATGGTAGCAGTATTACCCTGATATGGCCACCAGCTAAAGCCTATTATTTATCTGTTACTGTAAAGTTGCCGGCTGTGCCGGGCTGTTGCTTATCGTAAAACTGCAACGATCCTGTTTCAGACAAGTTAAGTGTTTTGCTTCGCCCTTTGCGTAAAACTAGGCTAACCTCGCCAGCATACACAATACTGTTTGGATACGCACCAAAAGCAATTTCACGCTCATTATCTTCGTTAACAAATGAAATAGTATCGCACTTTTTTGCAGCTGTAAACTGTGGTTTTACCACGCCATTTACAAAAGTAATTTTATGGTTAGTACCCAGCTGGCGGCAAGCGCCAGTTGCTACCCCACCTACCTGATAAATACCTTCTTCGTTTACCACTTTAGCAACTTTATCGGCCGGCGACATATTGTAGTGCAGGTTATTAATTATAACTACCGACCCAACTACCACCATAAAGATGACGCCAATTGTTGATGCAAAAAAGTATAGGTTCCAATTAGGTTTAGGCCCACGCCCAAGGTGTAAAAAGAATGTTACCTGAATGATCATTTGTATTAATGCAAAACCGAGTATAACCGCTGTTAATTTACTGCCTGTTACAGTTTGGTTTACAACCATAACGTACGGAATAAACGTGAATAATAGCGATAGCAGAAAGCCAACTACATATGACTGTGTAGTGCCGTGTTCTGGGTTAGTGTGTTTATTTGAATGGCTCATATTTTTTAAGTAAATGCCGCTAAATATACAATGGTAAAAATAAATATCCAAACTATATCCAAAAAGTGCCAAAATAGGCTTAGCATAGTTAGTTTGCGTACCATGTGTCTGTTAAGCCCACGCTTCATAATATATACCATGGTAGTACCCATCCATAAAAGTCCCATAGTAATGTGTATGCCGTGAGTACCCAACAATACAAAAAATGACGACATAAAAGCATTGGTACCTAGGTTATTACCCTCGTGAATCAGCATATTAAATTCATACAATTCAAGGCCCAAAAATGCCAAGCCTATCGCAAATGTAACAGCAAACCATACCAATGTTTGATTCTTATACCCCCGGCGTGCAGCTATCATGGCCAAACCGCAAGTAAAACTACTTGTTAACAAAAGTACCGTTCCTGTTAACGCCAGTGGTAAGCTAAATAGCTCACGCCCAGTTTCACCCCCAACAGTATTACGGTGCAATACTGCATATACAGCAAAAAGTACGGCAAACATCAAAAGGTCAGTCATTAAATATATCCAAAAACCAAACATTGCCCTGTCGTCTGCAGCTTCTTCGTGGTTTTGGTGTTTAGTGGCCAAAGTATCTACCGCCATGTTCGCCACTTTTTGTTGCGCAGTAAATCAATTGCATATTTATACAGGTATTTGATCAGGTCTATAACACCCATGTCTTCGTCTGTGTTATAGGCCTTAACGGGCTTTAGCAAAGATGCTTTTTGTATACTTATTTCTTCTAGGCGTTGCACTTCGGCGGCAGGCAGAGTATATTCAGACTCTTCGTCGAACGCTCGGCGTATAAACACCACAATTATTCCAATTATAGATACAACTATCAGCCAAATAATGTTCCAA
>JAYUWM010000089.1:0-3816 GCA_043753565.1 bacterium | reverse complement strand
GACCAATCGCGGTAGCCATCTTTTTTAAGCCGTAGGCTGTACGACCCACTTGGCAAAACAAGCTTGCCAGATGTTTTTGTTCTTTGTTGTTTATCATTTAAATACACCTGGGCGCCTTCAGGGTCGCTATTAACTAAAACTTGTCCATTCTGGATTAAGCTTCCGGTTTGTTTATCTACATAAAAACCGCTACCCATGTAAACTAAAATAACTGTTGCAAAAGCTATTGCTATGGCCATCAAAACATAACCGACGTACAAGCGGTTGCGGTGTTCTAGTTTTTTCTTGGGGTCTAAATAATCCATAAATTTTGGGTTAGCTACGATCTTTTTGTTTTTGTTGTGTTTGTAAATTTATTATACCAGTTAACCGCGCACTTTGCTAAGGCTAATATTTATGCTTAAGCTACTTGCAGGGGCTAGGGCAGTAGTGTACGATTACATACAGATATATAAGATACTAAAAACGAACCGCAATATTGTAGAGGGTAACAACAAGCTGTGGGCACACACAAGAACGTTATAGAAATAAATGGTACACAATACGACGCTATTACTGGTGTAGTGGTAAAATCGGCTCAAAATAGGCCCACAATTATGGATGGTGTTGTAAGGCACCCTAAAAATACAGCTAGTATCAGGCCAGCTATGCATAGTGTTAAAAAACACGAGGTTGCACCACAAAAGTCAGCTACTCTTATGCGCAGTGCTGTTAAAAAGCCTGTTTCACTTAATGCACCGGATATGCAAAGCGCTAAGTTTACACCTACTAAAACTATCGTAAACAAGGCTATTATTACGGCGCGCACAAGTGCTGTTCCACCATACCGCCAACAACGCGCCGATAGCACCCAAAAAAGTCCCCAGGTACACAAATTTAGTTACAATGTACCGGTTGTTGCAACAGTAAAGCCACTAGACGTACGCCCAACACCTATCAATGATAGCGGCCTTGAATTTTCACGCCCCCGCAATTCACACATGAAAAAATCTGATTTGCTTGAAAAAGCCTTGCAGGCAGCCCAAGGCCACAACGAACCGGCCTACATCCACAAAAAAAAGCTGCACCACCGTATAGCCAAAAAAGTTGGTGTTAGTGGTAGGGCAGTAGCAATAACTAGCACCGTATTTGCGGGGCTTGTTATTGGTGGGTTTTACGCCTACCAAAACGTGCCGCGTTTAGCCATGAAAGTAGCATCATCGCGTGCTGGTATTAAAGCCAACTTGCCTACATATAACCCAGCAGGGTTTAGTTTTAACGGCCCTGTGCAGTACAGCAGTGGCCAGGTGGTGGTAGATTACAAATCTAACATAGACGACCGCGCCTACAAGCTAACCCAGCAAAATACTGGCTGGACTAGCGACACGCTGTTAAACAACTTTTTAGCTAACAACAGTAAGCAATACCAAACCTATCAAGATAACGGACGCACAATATATATCTATGAAAATAACAACGCCACATGGGTAGACGGTGGCATTTGGTACCAAATAGAAGGCCAATCACAACTTAGCAGCGACCAACTTGTACGCATTGCTAGCAGCTTGTAGCTGTTATGTGCTCTTAACTTAGTCGTTTAGTAACGCGCTCGGTTCCCATGACTTGCATGATGGTATGTAGGTCTGGTGTGCGGTCTTTGCCGGTTAGTTTTACGCGCAATATTTTGGCAAAATCAGCCACGTTGCCCTTGAAAGACGTCGGGTCGACTTTAAAGGCTTTGTTATCTGTTGCAAATCCGGTCGCTGTTGCGGCCGTTTTTAATTTATCAAACCAGGTTGGTTGGTCATCGCTAGGGCTATAGGTTGCCAAAAAGTTTTTACATACATCGGCTATAACAGATGTGTCAAAAGCTTGCAGCAGTTTACCAATATCGGGTGCAAAATCCTGTTCAAATAGTTCGTCGTAAAAATAGCCATATATTCCGGGTGCATCTGTCCATTTTGCTAAGTCTTTGCGCGGTTTGTCGCCGCCACGTTCGATGGCCAAAACTTTAGATGTGTAATCTGCGTTTGCAGTTATGCAGGTCGCAAAAATAGGGTTACCAGCCTGATTAGACTGCAATATTTGCTTTTCAAACTGGTCTTGGGGTAGGGATGCTATGTAGTCTTTGCAGTAGTTTTCAAACTTTGCCATATCAAGCAGTGGCGACCGGCTTGCCGATAGTTTTTTTAACGATATATTAAAATCTTCTAGAGGCTTATCTGGATTAGCCCTGTACCAGTCTTCGAAACTGCTATCTGCTAGCCCTAGTAAATAGGGCTTAATACCTTGTATAGGGTAACCCTGGTTTAGCCAGAACTGCACATCGGCCTCGGGGTCTTTGCGCTTACTTAGTTTACGTTTACCGCCACTGTTAGCATCTAAAATGCTAATCGGTGCGAAGTGAGCATAGCTAAACCTTGGTATGCCTAGTGCATCACATATTTCCATATGCAACGGTGTGCTTGGCAGCCATTCGTCGCCGCGTAAAATAAATGTGGTACCCATTAAAAAGTCATCAACAACGTGGGCCAAGTGGTAGGTTGGCAACTGGCTACCGTCAGCCTTAATAAGTGGCACGTCTAGGTCATTTTCGGGTAGTTCTAGGTGGCCCTTTAATACATCGTCAAAAGTTATACGTTTTTTATGACTACCATTAGATTTTAACCTTAAAACAAATGGGGTGCCGGCATCTAACTGGGCGTTAATTTCGGCGTCAGATTTACCACGCCACAATGCCCATTTGCCGTAATAACCGGGGCGCACTTTGGCGGCCTGTTGGGCTGCGTAGCTTGCGTCTAGTTGTTCTTTGCTAGCAAAACATGGGTATGCGCGGCCATTTTGTAGTAAATCTACGGCGTAGCTTAGGTACATATCACGGCGTTGGCTTTGCAGGTATGGGCCATAGCTACCGTAACTGGTGCCGTCAGCTTTTACGCCTTCGTGTGGTACTAAATCAAAAGCCGTCAGCGCATCGACAATTTGTGCTATTCCATCAGCTACTTCACGCTTTTTATCTGTATCTTCAATGCGCAGCATATATACGCCGCCAGTTTGGCGAGCAAAATATTGGTTTAGCAGGCACATATATAGGGTGCCGATATGCAAAAAGCCAGTTGGGCTAGGGGCGCTGCGGGTAACAATAGCACCTGCGGCAAGGCCGCGGGGTGGGTAGCTTGCCTGTATTTTTTGGCGGCCAAGCAACGGTATATCGCCCAATAGTAGTGTTTGTACGCGGTTAATTGTGTCTTGGTTCATTGCTAGTATTTTAGCACTTATCGTATCTGTTTGTAATCAAAACAAAAAGTCTGTACACTAAAGCATAAGCGACGAACGTCTATGGATGATATGTTTATTAAACCAAAAAAAGGCCATGCCAGGCATGCACAAAAACAACCGTTGATTGCACCGGTTGATAAATTGCCCGAACCAGCTTTTAAGCCGCCCCTAGTTGCTGCCCAGCAAGACGACGTCGACCAGGCTGAAAAAAATCCTAAAACAACCGACATTGCAGCAAAACCACCCAAAAAAGCCAATTTGTGGCAGCGTACATCACTCAAAAAGAAGTTACTTATTGGTGTACCGCTAGTATTGTTGCTAATTGCTAGCGGCGTTGCAGCCTACTTTTTAGTGTTTAAAAAAGATCCGCCACCGCCAGCACCTGTAGTAGTGGTAGAAAAAGTTGTAGAACCACCAAAGCCAACCACCGTAGCCAGCACGTTAAGCGGCGTACAAGTAGACCCAGCTGTTAATTTGCGGGGCGTAACGGCAATAATGATAGAAAACAGCATGGATGCCCGCCCGCAATCTGGTTTGTTAGAAGCGGGTGTAGTTCAC
>JAYUWM010000088.1:0-3912 GCA_043753565.1 bacterium | reverse complement strand
TTCTTCAAGGCTAGTTTCGCCAGTTAGTACAAATAATATGCCATTTTGAAGCATTGTTGTCATACCGTCATTGACGGCTGTTTGTTCTATATGCTGTGCCGAAAGCACTTGGTCGCTGGTTAACATATTACGCAAATTATCTGTCATCATAAACTGTTCACGCAGGGCTATTTGTCCCTTAAACCCGTAGGGGTTATTTTGGCTAGGCACTGCCCTGTACAGCGTTAGATTATCTAGCGGTGGCCTTTGTAGGCTGGTTGGCAGGGTATCTAAAATCTTTTGTATACTTGCTAGTTCGGTAGCGTCAGGTGTGTAAGCCTGCTTTGTTTCAGGGTCTAGGCGGCGCACTAAACGTTGGGCCATAACCAGCCTGATTGCAGATGTAAATAATGGGTTTTGGCCTATAACATCAACTAGCCTAGTCATGGCAGCGGCGGCACTAGATGCATGGAATGTAGAAAGCACCAAGTGGCCAGTTAGCGCAGCCTGAAGAGCTGTTTTAGCTGTGTCATTATCGCGGATCTCGCCAACCATAATTACGTCGGGGTCTAGTCGCAAGGTTGCACGCAGGCGCTCGGCAAAGTTTGTCTGGCCACTGTTTTGGGATGTGACAGATAGCTGCGACATGCCAGCAAAACGGTATTCTACCGGGTCTTCGATTGTAATAATTTTACGTTCGCTATTATTTAGTGTGTTTAACATAGAATAAAGTGTAGTAGTTTTACCAGACCCGGTAGGCCCAACTACCAGCACTAAACCACTTGGTTTTTTAATAATATCGTCAATTACCTGGCGTTCAACTTGCGACAAACCTAACCTATCCAGGTTATACATAGCTTGGTCCATATTAAACAAACGCATTACGATATCCATACCATTTACAGTTGGGGCTGTTTCTAGGCGCAAGTTAACCGCCACGTTAGACCCATCTTGCATACTAACCTGCTGCATAATGTGCCCTTGCTGAGCTTCTGGTGACGCCGTAGAGACGTTGCCGGCACTTGCTACCGCAGATACTAACATGCGGTATTTATCTACTGATAAGTTGGCAATTATATGTAGTACGCCGTCGATTCTAAAGCGTACACGCGTACCGTCAACCTGGGTTTCTAGGTGAATGTCTGATGCGCCTAGTTTGTGCGCTTGCTGCACTAAATATGCCAACATATCATCGGCGCTTACTTGACCTAGCGTGGCAGATACGCCTTCAATTAGCTTATCGTCGTCTACACCAGATATTTGTATAGATGCGTATTCTACCTTTTTGGGTGGATTATATAGCAGCATATAGTCGCGGTAACCGGTGTCAGATATAATTACGTAACTAATCTGGTGGTCTAAAAAGCGCTGTTTTAGTGCTTGCATGGTTTGTTGGGAGGTACTTGTAGTAACGCCAAATGTAATCGAATGTTCTGCTGCTGCAAGCGGTGCAACCCGCAGTGCAGTTAGTTCTTGTATGCTCAATAAATCATTAAAAAGTGGCTTAGGGTCAATTTGGGTAACATCAACATATTGCATGCCCAAAATACGGGCACGCCTTGCAGTAGACTGCTCTTCATCAAATCGAGCGTTTTGTGACATATACCCTATTATTTAAGCATAAGCGTATGCTTTTAACCAGAATTTGATACGCTATTGTAATGATAACTTTGCACATTATTGCCCTAGATATGCGCAGCACCCACAATGTTGGTGCCCTGCTGCGTACGGCAGACTGTTTGGGTGTAGAGCATGTATACCTATGTGGTACATCGCCCTACCCTAAAGGCCAGTCAAATGATGACCGCTTGCCACATATTCAAGACAAGCTTGACGCCCAAATACACAAAACAGCCTTGGGTGCCGAAAAATCACAAGCCTGGAGCCACCGCCAAGATGCTGAATTGTTGTTGGCACAACTAAAAGCAGATGGGTTTGATTTAGTTGCACTAGAACAAGATGTAAAATCTGTAGCAATTAATAACTACAAACCAGGCACAAAAACGGCCTTAGTTTTGGGCACAGAAGTCACTGGTGTACCAAAAACTATGCTAAATAGCATGGATGCGATTGTAGAAATACCCATGCACGGCAAAAAAGAATCCCTAAATGTTGTACAGGCAGCAGCGATAGCCTGCTACGCAATTACAAACGCTTAAGGTTATAGACAGATGTGGGTTTTTGTGATTTACTAAGTGCAGGTTTTACTTATGAAAAAAGCAACTAAAACAGTACAAAAATCCAAAAAAACTACCGTCCACAAAAAACATTCGCAGCAGTTTATGAAGGTTTACTGGCCTTACATACCTATTGTTGCATTAGTGTTTATGGGGCTTATTTTTGGCTACAATTGGCCTACTACTTCAAAGCATAATAGCAACAACGCTACGGGCATACTAGCCTATGCTACCGAAATGAGCAGAGGCGGCTTACTTAGCGCAACCAATGCACAGCGGTCACAAAATGGCGCAGCTGCACTTACCAGTAACAGCAAGCTAGCTAGTGCTGCCCAAGCTAAAGCAAATGATATGGTTGCCCGTAACTATTGGTCACACACGACACCTGATGGTAAAGAGCCATGGGTGTTTATAGACGAGGCAGGTTATAGCTACAAAAAAGCCGGCGAAAACTTGGCTTACGGCTTCGATACAAGTAACGATACTATTATTGGCTGGATGAACAGCCCTAGCCACAGATCTAACATGCTTGATACTAGTTTTAAAGAAGTTGGTTTTGGGTTCGCCAACGCTCCGTCGTATGTTGGTACTGGGGAAGAAACTGTAGTTGTAGCAATGTATGCAATACCAGCAGGAGCGGTGGCCACGGCTGCACCTGCAACTACTACACAACCTACCGTAAAAAAATCTACTACCACGCAGCCCGCAGCACCAGTGCCGGCAGCTCAGCCCACCAATCAAGACACAGTTGTAGCTACTCAGCCAACGCCAGTGGCTAAAAAAGTTACCAACGATCAATATAACCAACCAGTTACGTCAGATAGCCCAATACCGGCTTCGCAGCCAACAACACGCATAACAAAACTACAGTCAATAACATCTGGCCATGCACCCTGGAGTGCCACACTATTATCTGTTGTGCTAGTTGCAGTTGTAGGCGCATGGATAGCCAAACATGCTTATGCTGTTAAAAAAGTACTGGTAGACGGCGAGAAGTTTTTGCTACACCACCCAATTGTTGATGTGGCTGTACTGTTTATTGTGGGCATAGCAATATTGCTTAGCCAAAGCAGCGGCGTTGTAAAGTAAATTAAAACTAATTATCTTTTGACGTTTTCAGCACCAAAAATTTCTTGCAACATATCTACAAGCTGTGTACCAGTATCTACTTTGTTAGGCAAACGTATGGCTTGCTTTTGATCGCCACTTCCTATAATTAATACAACCTCACCCACCCCTTTAGGCTGTGCATCTACGGCTACTTTAAGCCTTTTTAGCATGTCAGTATCCTGAGTACTGTTCATACGTACATATAGCCTATCTGGTTGATTAGCTTTTGCAGCTTGGCTGGATGCTTTTTTTATTGCAACTGGTTTTGGAATTGCTGTTATTTTACCCGTTGCCTGGTAGGCATTGGCTTGTTCTAGTGTTACTATCCGGGCTTCGTCGGCAATAACTTTAAGATCTGTGGTTATGTTGCCGTCGCGGTCTTTGGAGCTAAGTTTACCCCGCACCATGATTACTGCGTCAGGCTGCCAAATATCTATTGTTTGTTGCAAGACATTAGGGAACAATATAACTTCAATATCCCCAGTAAGGCTAGCCAGCTTTACAAATGCCATAGCTTGACCATTTTTAGTTTGTATAGTCCGCACAGTCTCTACAGAACCACCAATTACAACTTTTTTACTATCCATACTAGGTAGTAAAGTGTCGATTTTCATTGTTTTTTCTTCGAATATAGTTTTATAGCTTT
>JAYUWM010000087.1:0-11886 GCA_043753565.1 bacterium | reverse complement strand
GCATATGCTAACAAAATATAATCTAACTAAAACTAAAAAGGACTAATAATGAAAACAAACAAAAAAGACCAGCGTGGTATTACCCACCATCTAATGCTAGTAGGCCTAGCCGTAGTAGTACTAGGTGCTATAGGCTTTGCAGGCTTTAGGACATACAAGATCAATGATACGAAGGCGAAGGCTGCGGGTTGGCTAACCATTAAAACAGGCTATGTTAGCGGAAAATACTATGCTATAAAAGCCTGTAAAAGTTCTAATGTTGCGGGCAAAGTGTATATAATTAACCAAACAGACACGGTAATAAATCTACAGAATACTGGGGGTAGGACAGTAACAGCAGGCCCACACTCAAACAGCGCTGTCTTGCCAACGGTTATAGCATACGGCACAATGAGTGGCCCTATAGCAGACAAGTACTGGAGAGTTATTGGTACCTATCAAGCCACATCTTCGCAGCTAAATTACTATACCTGTTGAATCAAGCCTGTAGATATCTTTGTTTAAATACGCTAGCTAAAACAGATCCAAATCACTAATTTCAGGCGGTAAAAAGCCATCTGGATGCTTAAAATCGGGCTGCCAATCGTAACCCTTACCGTAACCGAGTTTTTTCATGAGGTTGGTTGGCGCGTTACGTAGGTGCAAGGGTACTGGCAGATTACCGTTCTGTGCGGCTGCAGATTTAGCCGCATTCATGGCATTTGTAACTGCCCGTGACTTTTGTGCACCTGCTAGTACAGTTGCGCAGTGGTACAAGTTATATTCGCATTCTGGCATACCTATACGCTCTACAGCCAAGAACGTACTGACAGCAATATTAAGCGCTGGGCTGGCAGCTATACCTATATCTTCACTGGCAAATACAACCATGCGGCGTGCCAAAAACTTAGGGTCTTCGCCGCCTGCTAAAATGCGCGCCATATAGTACAGTGCTGCGTTAACATCGCTACCACGTAAGCTCTTTATAAAGGCGCTTATAAGGTCGTAGTGTTGTTCACCGTTTTTGTCGTAACCAATAATTGGCTTTTGGGCAGCATCGGCTATAATTTTACTATCTATTTTGCCGTGTGTAAGTTGGGTTGCAAGTTCTAAAATACCTAATGCACGCCTAGCATCGCCGTCGGCAAGTTTTGCTATGGTTTTAATGCTATCTATGGGTAGGCGTGCAACAGGCATAGCTAGTTTTTTGCGGGCGTTTACTAAAATTACCTCTATATCTTGGGCAGATAACTTTTGCAGTACCACTACACGCATACGTGACAATAGTGGGCCTATAACCTCAAAACTTGGGTTTTCGGTGGTGGCACCTATTAGCGTTAAAATGCCGTTTTCTACAAAAGGTAAAAATGCATCCTGTTGGGCTTTGTTAAAACGGTGTATTTCGTCTACAAATAATACAGTTACTTGGGCTAAACGGTGGTTTTGCTTGGCGTGTTCTATTACCTTTCGTACATCTGCTAGGCCGGATGTTACTGCCGATAGTTCTACAAAGTCGGCACCAGAATTTTGGGCTAGTATACGCGCCAAGGTAGTTTTGCCTGTACCGGCAGGGCCCCATAGTATAAGCGACACAATTTGTTTTTTTGTATATAAGTTAGCCAGCAAACCATTTTGTTTAAGCAGCGCAGCATGGCCAACCATATCATTTAGCGTTTTGGGTCGCATTTGTTCGGCTAATGGTGTAAGTGACATGTATCTAGTATACGACTATTGGCTACAGGTTTTACAAACACCTAATATCTCTAACTGGTGGCTAATAGGCTTAAAACCATATGTAACAGCAAGCTGGGCTATGTCATTTTCTATGTGCGAATCGCCTTGTATATCTATAACCTTGCCACACATTTGGCAGCTAATATGGTGATGGTGATCGTGAAAAGTATCGGTAAGCTCTATTTTATATTTCCAGCCACTATGTAAGCGCTGCACTATGTTAAGCGATTCAAACAAGTCAATTGTGCGGTAAACACTTGCCCTATCGACATGGCCAATAAGTTTATGAACTATGTCGGACATTTGCATAGGGTCTTGGTGCAAAAGTGCATCAAAAATAAGCTTGCGTGCAACTGTAGTGCTGTAACCTGCTAATTTTAATTGTTGGCTAAGTTGCAGATGCGTATCTGTCATTTGTTGCAAATTATATCAATATTGCGATAAAATTGCAATAATGAAGAAGGATGGCTATGATTATGTATAGAAAGGTACATTTATGGCAACATATTGGCACGTTATATTTTTTTCACTAATCGGTGGAGTTATTTCACTAATCGGTGGAGTTTTATTGTTAAGTCGGCAAAAATATGCACAAACATTAGCAAAGTATGCAACTCCGTTTGCAGCCGGCGCACTGTTAGCAGCTGTATTTTTAGATTTATTAACAGATGGCTTAGAAGAATCTAGCACAAAGACCGTAATGTGGTCAGTTTTGATAGGTGTTGCACTATTTTTTATGCTAGAAAGATTTTTGCGCTGGTTTCACCATCACCACGAACACGAGAACGATACAAAAGATCACAGAGTGGGCATGATTATTATAGGCGACACCCTACATAATGCCCTAGATGGCATTGCTATTGCAGCTAGTTTTTTGATAAGTGTACCTACTGGTATTGTAACGACGATAGCTGTAGCTGCACACGAAATCCCACAAGAAATTGGTGATTTTGGCTTACTATTGTCGCGGGGCCTTAGCCGTAAAAAAGTATTGTTAGTAAACCTTATGAGTGCGCTGGCAACCGTTGTTATGGCCGTTATAACATTTGCACTAGGTAGTGCCGATAAGCTGCCGCTAGGTATGCTGATTGGTGTTAGTGCCGGCTTTTTACTATATATTGCAATGAGTGACCTTATACCGAGTATTCATGAAGAATCATCGCATAAAAAGCTATTTGATTTACGACCTGTTCTGTTTTTACTAGGCATTGCTACCGTGGCTATAGCCATACAGTTGGCCCATAATTATATTGATGCTTAGTCGCTGCACATTGCGGACGCATAGGCTATAATACAAACATGCAAGTGCTTATAGTGGTGTTATTACTAATTAACTTTGCCGTTGTGCTGTATTTTATGCGTGCCAAAAAACCCGTACAAGATACTCAATCACAACTAATGTTAAAGGCAGACATTGCCGCCATGAGTGCTCAGGTAGAAAAGCTGCAAGAAAAGCTATCCGGCCAATTAGATATTAAACTAGATAAAAACCAAGAAAGCATGAGTAGGCAACTAGCTGCCAGTGCCAAACTTGTTAGTGATGTAACCGAGCGCTTAACAAAATTAGACGAAACAAATAAACGCGTAGTTGACGTGGCAGACGAACTTAAAAGTTTACAAAATGTACTACAAAACCCTAAGCAGCGCGGAGTACTAGGCGAATTCTACCTAGAACAGATATTACAAAACTTACTACCTGCAAGTTCGTACGAGCTACAGTACAAACTTAGTGAAGGCACAATAGTTGATGCAGTTATAAAATTAGACGGCATGTTACTACCTATTGATAGCAAATTTAGCCTTGAAAACTACAACCGCATAATAGAAGCATCAAACGAGGATAAGCCAGCCCTAGAAAAGATTTTTAAAGAAGATTTAAAAAGGCGTATAGACGAAACTGCAAAATACATTCAACCAAAAAAAGGCACGTTAGACCAAGCTTTAATGTTTATACCAAGCGAGGCAATTTACTACGACTTGCTTGCAAATAAGGTTGGCCTTGGCGGGGTTAGTGGCCGTGATTTAATGCAATATGCTGCTGTAGACAAGCGTGTAACTATTGTTGGCCCAAGTACACTCAGTGCCATGCTGCAAGTAATAGTTCAGGGTATGCGCAGCCTAGAGATCCAAAAAGATACTGAAGTTATTCGTAAAAATGTAGAACAGTTAACCAAACACTTGGGCGCCTACGACGTTTATTTTAAAAAGGTTGGCAACAGCCTTGGTGCAACAGTTGGCCATTACAACAACGCCTACAGAGAACTTGGCAAAATAGATAAAGATATAGTTAAAATTGCCGGCGGCGAGCATGCCGTAGAAGTAACTTTGCTTGATAAGCCAACCGGCGACGAATAGTTTATCGGTTAATTAAATCAATAATAAGCGCCGCACTCCAGCTAAAGTTTTTGGCGCCTGCCGGGGCGCCTGTTTTGGCCGAAAAGTATTCATAAGGGCCGTTAGTAGTAACTAGCTCGATTGTTTTATGGGCAATACTTTGGGCAAGATCTGCTTGGCCAGTGCGCATTAAACCGTCTATAACAAGCCAGTTAGTGTTTATCCAGGTGGGACCCTGCCAATACTTAAGTTCGTTATACCAACTATAGCTAACAGGTACGCTAGGCAATGGGTAACTAGTACCAAAATTATCGGGGCTTTTTATCAGCCTCAGCAAACTTGCTTGCTGGGCTTCGTCGGCAACTCCTGCATATAGTGGCATTAATGTGGCTATGCTAGGTTCTTTAATAAGTTTGTGGGTCACAAAATTGCGGCTATAAAACTGGCCGCTGTAAGCATCCCATAATTTTTCGGTTACTGCGTGCTTGCCAAGCTTGGCACGGTCATTCAGTAAATCTGGCACATCATGCCCAATAGTTTTAGCTATGTTGCGCAAATGGTCATGAGCCCTTAGCAAAATACAGTTAAACGTTAGGTCTTGCACCACGAAGTGGCTGCGGCTAAGTATGGCGTCTATATCCCAGTTTTTGCGTTTTAAACGCCGTACAACATCGTAGTATAACAAAGCTTCGATGTTACTGATGCGTTGGCCTGGTGGTATGCGTGATGTATCGCGCCTAAATACGTTCACAAGCCTATCGGCGCTGGTTTTTTTAACTATACCTACCCACCAAGGAGTATGGTGTTGTTGAAGTTGATTCATCCAGGGCGGGGTGTTGTCTAAGCCGCACTCCCACGGGTGTATTAACAGCACTAAGCCCTCTTCGTGCGGGTCACGTTCACGGTATAACCATTCGTGATATGCAACAAGTGCAGGGTAGACTGTTTGATACCACTGGCGTCTTTCGTCTTTAGGTAGTTTTTTGCCTATACATACTATAGCTTCGGCCAACATTGGCGGCTGGGTTATCCCACTTGTTGCAATGCCGTCTGGCGCATATGGGCTACGCTTGCTTTGCCACATATTACGGTCGCGCTTGTGTTGGTCGCCGTCTACAAAAATCATGTTAGGTATCATGCCATTTGCCCATTGGCCGCGCAACAGGCTTAGAATCTCTTTTTTAGCACGTTCTACATCATATTGGGCTAAGCCAATAGCAACAAAACAGCTATCCCACAGCCATTGGTGTGGGTACAGGCCTTCAGCGGGCACCGTGTAGTCGCCGCGTTGATTATCAGAAAGCACTTGTTTGCAGGCGTCTAGTACTGATTGCTTTTCTGCATGTTCCATTTAAGCTTAAGTATAGCAAGTATAAGATATATTTTATCTAAAATTGGTGAAGTTTAGGGCAAAGTCAAAATCTGTATTTTGGAGTAAATGCATAGCGGCTTGTAGCTCATCTTTTTTGGCACTGCTAATTCGAACTTCTTGACCTTGAATCTGGGTTTTAACCTTGGGCAGCTGATCACGCATAAGAGTAGTAATTTTTTTAGCCTTTGTTTGATCTAATCCTTGTAAAAATGGCACTTCTTTGGTGGTCTGAAAATTGTTGGTATGTGTTTGTGCCGAAGTATCTAGTACTTTTTGGCTAATGCTGCGTGCTGCCAGCTTTTTACGTACAATATCTATTATGCTATCTATTTGCATGTCACTGTTGCCAGTAATTTTTAGGCCAGTTTTGTCGCCTAGCCATTCTAGCTTTGCGGGCGTACCTTTAAAGTCGTATCGGTTATCGATTTCACGTCCCGATTGGTCGAAGGCATTGTTCATTTCGGCCTTGTCAAAATCTGATGCAACGTCAAAACTGTATGTATCTGCCATGTGTTTAGTGTAACAGGCTAATAAACAAAGATACCAAAAAAGCCATTTTTAGCGTACAATTTTAGCTATATGGGATACACAAACGAACAGATTCAAAACGTGTCAGATACGCTTATGCCTAAAGCACAGCAGGGAGATAACGCCGTACTACGTAGTGCCGAGCTAAAATCGTTGTTTGATCAGCTTAAAACTTTACCAGCAGAACAAAAGTCAGATTTTGGCCAACAGGTAAACCAACTACGCGTAGCCTTGCAACAAGCGTTAGATTCAAAAGCAGCACCTAAAGACGAGCGTACAGCAATAGATGTGACGGCTCCGTGGGACGTTAACTTAAACGCCAGCCAGCGCCCGGCACTTTTTAGCGCCGATAAGGGTACTGCACACCCGATAATGACCGAGATTGACAATATATTGGATATTTATTACCGAATGGGCTTTACCGCTATAGAATCAAGGCAAATTGACGACGATTACCATATGTTTGAATCGTTGAACTTCCCGGACGGCCACCCAGCCCGCGACGATTACGATACGTTTATGACAGACGAAGGTTACATTGCACCTGCGCACACTAGTACTATGCAAAACCGAGTTTTAAAACAGTATAGTGAAAACCTTGCCAAAGGCGAGCCAATCGCTGTTGTCATACCTGGGCGCGTTTTTAGAAACGAAGATATAGATGTAACCCACGAGCATACTTTTTATCAGCTTGAAGGAGTTTACGTTGGTAAAGGTATAAATGTAGGTAACTTAGTTGCTGTTTTAAAAACATTTATGAGCGAATATTTTGGACAAGAACTAAAAGCTAAAATTCAGCCATTTTACTTTCCTTTTACCGAACCAAGTTTTGAATTTGCCATAGAACGCCCAGAGATTTTGCGCAAAGGCAATACCGAGGCCGACATGTGGCTAGAACTTTTGGGCTGCGGAATGATTCACCCAAATGTACTTAAGGCTGCCGGCATAGACAGCAATATATACACAGGTTTTGCCTGGGGCGGCGGTATAGAGCGGTTAGTATTAATGAAGTACGGCATCGAAGATATAAGGCACTTTGAAGCAGGAAAATTAGAATTTTTGAGGCAATTTTAATGAAAGTATCACTAAATTGGGCACAAAGTGTTAGCAATGTTGACCTAAAATCTATCCCTAAAGACGAGCTATTACAAAAAATAGGTGCACAGCTAGGTGCAATTGAAGAAGTAATTGAATGGGGTCCACGCTACAACGGCATAGTAGTCGTAAAAGTTATAAGCTGCGACCCACACCCTAATGCCGACAAATTACATGTATGCCGTATTGATGACGGCCGTATGGTCGAGGGCATGGAGCGGGATGACGACGGTTATGTTCAGGTAGTATGCGGTGCACCCAACGTGCACGCTGGTATGTTGGCCGTATGGTTGCCGCCTAATAGCACAGTGCCTTCCAGCTTAGATAAAGAACCGCTTGTATTAGGTGCCCGTGAATTACGCGGAGTTGTAAGTAACGGAATGCTAGCCAGCCCTGCTGAACTTGGTATTAGCGATAATCATGACGGTATTTTAGAAGTAATTGCCGCAGATGTCGGCGAAGAACTAGCCAAACCCGGCACACCGTTTAAGCAGCTTTATGGCATGGACGATCTAGTTATTGACTGCGAAAATAAGATGTTTACGCACCGCCCAGATTGTTTTGGTATTTTAGGTATCGCCCGTGAGCTAGCAGGTATAACAGGCCAAAAGTTTAAAAGCCCAGATTGGTATTTGCAAGACCCCATCTTCAAGAACAGCTCTGATTTGCCACTAAACATAAAGGTATCGTCAGACCTGGTTCAGCGCTTTATGGCTGTAGCAATGGATAACATTCGTATAGAGCCAAGCCCAATGCATATACAGACTGATCTTACTAGGGTTGGTATACGCCCAATTAATAACGTGGTAGATATAACCAACTGGCTAATGCATCTTACTGGGCAGCCGCTACACGCATATGATTACGACAAACTTAAAGCGCTTAGTGGTGATACACCTACCCTAGAAGCCCGCCTAGCCGTAAAAGATGAATCAGTAAAAATACTTAGTGGCAAAATGGTAGCGTTGCATGACAAAACTATAGTAATTGCGTCAGACAAGCAGCCAGTTGGCATTGCCGGTGTTATGGGTGGTTTAGATACTGAAGTTGACGCAAATACAAAATCCATTGTTATTGAAGTTGCTAGTTTTGATATGTACAGCGTGCGCCGTGCAAGTATGCGTTACGGTATCTTTACAGATGCTGTAACACGTTTTAATAAGGGCCAAAGCCCACTTCAAAATGACCGCGTGATGGCCCAAGCAATACAAATGATGCATGATTTAGCTGGCGCAACCCAGGCAAGTAACGTATTTGATGTTAAATCCAAAGATGTAGGACAAATGCCTTTAGTTGAAGCTAAAATCGATTTTATCAATACTAGGCTTGGCAGCCAGCTTACTACCGATCAGGCGATTGCCCTTATGGCGAATGTAGAATGCGGCCTTGTTGTTGGCCGGGCCCAAGAGACTCGCAGCTACTTGCAAGGTGTTGGAAATATAGATGAAAAAATCGAACGTATTGGTGTAAAAATTGTAGAAAAATCAAGTGATGGTCACTATAAACTTCTAATACCAGAAGGAACAGAACAGGATTATGAAAAGCTGGTAGCCTGGGAGATTAAACCAGGTTTCTGGTGCGAATATATTGGTGCTAAAAACGCATTTTTATTTAAAGATAGGGACACAAAAGTAACTCGTTACGATGTAAACAACGATACCGAACATGAAATAGTAGAAATGTGCAGAGCCTTTAGTAACGATTACTTTACTAGCCTTGATTCACTACTAATGTTAAACAGTTGGTACAAGCCACTGTTGCCACTTAAAAAATCAGACCACATCGTAGAACAAACAGATGATATGACGGTAGCTATAACGCCACCTTTTTGGCGCCGCGACCTTGAACACCCTGAAGATTTGGTAGAAGAAATTGGGCGTTTATATGGCTTTGATAAATTGCCAATTAATTTACCAACCCGCTCTGCAAAACCAACTCCTAAAAATGCACATATGCAATTGTTAGCGCAAATGCGAACTACACTTAAAGCTGCTGGTGCCAATGAACTTCTAACCTACAGTTTTGTACACGAACGTTTGCTTGGTGCAGTCGGCCAAAACAAAGACTTGGCATTCCACGTTCGTAATGCCCTTAGCCCTGATTTACAATATTACCGCTTGAGTCTTACGCCGAGTTTACTTGAAAAAGTACATCCAAATATCAAAGCAGGTTTTGACAGCTTTGCTATGTATGAATTTGGTAGAGCACATAATAAAGTACACCCGGTTGAGACGGGCGAGGTACCCGAGGAATACAATATGCTAGCTTTTGTTATTGCCGGCGCCAAACAACCAAAGCAAACAAGCGCTTACTATACAGCCAAAACATACCTTGATTACTTAGGTAAATCAATGGGCTTACAGTTTGTTTACACGCCAATTACAGATATGCCAGATTTTCCGGTTACTAAACCGTTTGACCAAAGCCGTAGTGCCTTCGTTACTATTGCTAACACTAAAAAAATGCTAGGCATCATAGGTGAATACCGCTACGAGGTACTACAGTCATTAAAATTGCCACTTTTTAGCGCAGGTTTCGAGATTAGCACAAAAGACATACTAGAAGCCGCAGCAGAAAGCAAAAAAAAGTACACAGCCGTAAATAAGTTCCCGTCTACTAACCAAGATATTACGCTGCAGGTACCGATGCGTGTATCGCATAGTATGCTTACAGAAACTATAAATAAAGTTGTGGCGCTTTTGCAGCAAGAACATGGCTATACAATTAATGTTACACCGGGTGATATATTTGTGCCCCAAGATTCAGATAAACAGCGTGTAAGCTACACAGTTACTCTGTCGCACCCATCTAAAACGTTAACCACAGACGAAGTTAATAAGGCTCTTGATTTAATATCGCGCCACGCTGTAACTGACCACTCAGCCGAGAGGATATAGTAACTTGAGCGAGCAAATATTACCCGTAGATCTGGAAGGTATAAATGCCCGCATTGCCGATAGGTCTGATGTGTTCTATTGGCAAACCGATCGAGCAATAGACCCTATAGATGCTGGTAAGGTTTGGGCAGACAGACACCGTTACTTCACTAACAATGAAATTATAGACGCTGTGAATAACGAACTTAGCGACAATACATTAGTTAGTATCGAGCCTTTTGAGGAATCTTCACAGACAAACTTAGGAAATGTTAATTCTGTACGCACCGGTCTTTTGTCATCTGGAGATAGTGTAATTATCCGCTGTCATCCAAGAGGTATAAAAAATGGATACTTTTACGCTGAAACAGCTGCGTCTTCTAAGGCTAAAGAGGCTGGGTTGCCCACTTACGAAACAATTACCGTTCATGAATTTAGCGGAGGCAGTGACTTTGCCTTCCAAGTTATACAGAAGCTTCAGGGTACCGCAATTAAAAAATGGCTCGAAACGAACCCTGATGATGAATCGTCTTTGTTAAGGAGTGTTGGTGCAACTATGGCACAGCTGCATAAAATTAATGTAGATGGTTTTGGCCCCTTCAATAATGAAAAGGCAAAGTCCGGGGAACTAGTAGGATTACACAAAAGCTTAGCGGAATCTATGAGGGCCGGGTTAGCTTTTAATATGGACATACTTAAGCAAGAAAATATATTTACTGAAAACCAAGTTTTGGCCATCGAAACTATGTTCACAGACGATAATTTACTACTAAAATCTAGTGGTGCTGTCTTAGTACATAATGATTTCGCAGACTGGAACTTGCTAACTGATGGCCACAAAGTAACCGGTATATTAGATTGGGACGAAGCCGTAGCAAGTGATCCAATTGCTGACATTGCATGTTGGAGTACTTTCTTTGAGCCTAAAAGAATTGAGCATTTTTTGGCAGGATATTGGAGTGTTACAGATAAGCCTGCTGATTTTGAAGAAAAGTTTGAACTATTCCGACTTCGTTATACTATTTCAAAAATGACTTTGCGTATAAGACGATATTCGTGGGAGCCTAGTGATCTTATAAAAGATAAAATTGAGACTGGCAAGGTACACCTTTTGGAATCTATGAAATATTTTGGGATATGATCACACATAAAAAGCTAATTAAATATTTAAGCGTAGTAACTGTGCTATTTACTGTAATTATTGGGGGTGGTAGGTCATTCGCCGATGTTAACGATTTTGTTATTAACAACTTTGACGCCAAATATACGCTAAGTAATGTTGATATGCAGGGTAGCCTTACAGTAACCGAGACTATAGATATTACATTTAGCGATAACAACCATGGTATTTTGCGGGCAATCCCAAATAGCTATAAAGATAACTCGCTTGATATTCGTGATATTACTGTTAGTAGCCAAACAGGAGCGCCGCCGCAATTTACACAGAGCACATCAAACGACAACATAGTACTTAAAATTGGCGACCCAAACCGCACAGTTACTGGTAAGCAAAACTACACTATTAGATACACGCTTAGCAATGTAATCGCTTTTTACGATAATCATGACGAGTTTTACTGGGATATAAACGGTACTGAATGGTTGCAGCAGGCAGAAAAAGTAAGCATGACGCTTACTTATCCAGAAGGCGCAAAAGTGTCGTCACCTAACGTTCCTGTATGTTTTACAGGTGCATACGGCGGTACTGAAAAATTCTGCTCAATTAGTTTAGACAGCCCCGGCCTTATTACTGCCAAAACAACAGCACGCTTAAGCGCAGGCCAAACCATGTCGGTAGTTGTAGGGTTTGAAAAAGGTTATTTTACACCAGTATCCGCCAAAGAAAAGTTGGCCAACCTAAGTTTAATACTTGCTGAAACATTCGGTATACCACTAGTGCTCGGGTCGTTTGCATTTAGGCGTTGGCGTACACATGGCCGCGACCCCAAGTGCGGCGGTGTCATAATT
>JAYUWM010000086.1:0-4012 GCA_043753565.1 bacterium | reverse complement strand
TGACCTTAGGCTTATGAGTCCTACGCTCTAACCAACTGAGCTACGCTGCCATAAAAACTTATATGATTATAACAAGTTTGTATCTGTTTAGCTAGTGATATGGGCGTAAATTAATGGGTATTTAGTCGTAAAAATAGTTCTTTCATTACATTACCTGCTGCTACTGTATTTTGTAATCTTTTCCAGCTGTATACACAACGACATTGACACTTATTGCGTCATTAAACTTATCCCTAAACGTATAAGCGCCGTCTTTCTTGAACTGCACTTTAAAAGCTTCGCCTGCCCCAAAATCACCTGATTCGTATTCGCTAGCGTCATCGTGCTGGGTGCCGCTGTGGGCAAGGGCAATGTTATGCTTTTTACCATCGGCACTATTAAACTGCACGTAACTACCACTAGTAACAGTTATAACTGTTGGGTCCGCAGACTGTGTATATAACGACACGCATGCTTCTACAAGGCACTTTTTAGGTGCTGGCTTGCGGTTGTTTGCTAGTGAATAAAAAACACCGAAACTGGCTGCGCCGACAAACATAACAAGCCCAATGGTAAACATATGGCGCGTAACAAAGTTTTTAAGCTTTGTTTGTGCGTCAACAGATACGTCCTTTTTCACTACTCAACAACCTCGACATTAGCCTTCATGTAAGGGTGTGGTGAACAATGGTAGGCGTACATGCCCGCTTTAGTAAATGTGTAACTGTACGATTCGCCCATACTTAGTAATTTACTAGGCATAAAATTTGCGCTTTCGGTATCAGGTGCAATGTCATGCTTAGCTGAATCTTTATTAGTCCAAGTTACTGTTGTACCAACTTTAACCCGAATGTTTTTGGCATTAAAGCTAAAATCTGTAATCTCCACTGCATTAGCCTCTACTACAGCATCTTTGTTGTGGTGGCCATCATCTTTGTGAGCTTCAGTAAAATGCATTGTTTCTACGTTACTGTTTGCAGTTTTATCTTCGCTATTACTATTGGCAACAATTGCACCACCAATAATTAATATAGAGAGTCCTGCTAGTACGGCGCCTATTAATGGTTTTTTCATATTATTAAATCTCCTTATACGTATAATACGCTGCTTTTTGAATTAATGAAGGCGCCCCGTCCCCGGAGGCACCTTCATTTTAGCACCTGCTTTGTTCTATTTAGAACTTGTCAGGATTTTGCTTAACAATAGCACCTGCTAGTGTGTCTGCAATTTTGGTTTGAATCTGCGTACGTGCATCTTCTTGAGCTTGGTAGCTACCTGCAAAGTCGCCAGCACCGTGCTTATCAACAGCTGACTTCAAAAGGCCAACGTGTTCTGTAATAAGTGATGCTACTGCTTCTTTAGGAAGATTAGGGTTTGCTTTGCTTAAGAAATCAGAGATAGCTTCTACATAGCCGTTTAGGTTTTGTACAGCTTTATCCATTCCAGCTTTGTCACCGCCCTTAGCAGCTACTGTGTAGTCTACAAAGAAACCGATGTGACTGCGCCAAATTTCTAAAAACTTAGCTTCTGCATCTGCACCGTATACGCTACCGATAGCTTTTGAAAGGTCAACCGAGTTTTGGTCTAGTGATTTTGCACTAGCGTCAAACATTGGGCTGCCGTCAAAACCGGCACGTGTTGCTGCACTTGCAAGGTCAACGTGTTCTGTTTCTAGGTTGTTAAGTAGTGCGCGTAAGCTAGCAGCTTTTGTGTTTGAATCTGGAGCCGACGTAGTCATTGATGATTCGCTTGTAGTTGAATCTTCTTTGTTCATGCCCACACCGTAGCCTAAGCCACCGCCTACTAGCATACCTACTACAAGTGTAGTAATTGCTATCATTGCTTTATTATTCTTTGCATCCATTGTTATAACTCCTCTTTAGAATTATTAATTATATTGTTTACTTTACATAGTAAACTAAATACTATAGTATTATAGGTATGATGAATAAGTCAACAACAAAATTTACTAACGCTGACGAATACTTAGAACTAAGCAACGTCACCACCTATCAATCTGGTGTTGTTCAGTCTGCCGCTTTTAGGAATTTAAAAAAGCACACCGATGATTGCCTGCGCGAGCATGGCCTTACCACTATGCAGTGGTTTATTATTGGAACGGTTTACGACGCAGGCGACAACGGTATACGTATAACCGAACTTGCAAAACTTGTTGGCACTACCTTAGGGTTTTTAACAAATTCTATTAACTTACTAGAATCTAAGGGCATGCTTATTCGTGCTGGCGACGACAAAGACAGCCGTGCAAAACTTGTATATGTTAGCGCTAGTTACCGTAAAACTTGCAAACAAATTGAAGACGATTTGCGCGCAAAGCTACGTTTATCTATATATTCTAAAGTTACCCCCGCCGAACTCCGCGTATACGTTAACGTGCTGTATAAGTTCGCCAATTTGGGCTAAACTATGCGGCGGTTTGTAACGCGCTTTTGGCTAGCTGCTGCCTAGGCACATATACTATGTATATATGTCTGCGCCCATAAAAGACCCCGCCCAGCAAACTGGCAATGCCAAACACTTAGTTGTTATTGTTGCGGTGCTTTTACTGGTGTGCGGCGTTATTATTTTTGCTGCTAGCAAGCCTGGCGCGCAGCCCTCTAGCCCGCAGGTTGAAGGTACGCAAACCACCGCTGGTACGCAGGAAGAGTTTGTACCCCCCGAGGATACCGCACCGACAGATGAACCCGCTATAGATACTAGCGCAACATACTATGCAGTTACGTCTGTAAGTGACGGCGATACAATAAAAGTTAATGTTGATGGCAAAATCCAAACTGTGCGCCTGATTGGCGTAGACACCCCAGAAACCAAAGACCCACGCAAGCCAGTGCAGTGTTTTGGCATTCAAGCTTCAAACTTTACCACCCAGCAACTAGGCGGTACAAAAGTACGGCTACTAGCGGATGCATCGCAGCAAGACCGTGATAAATATGGCCGGCTACTTAGGTATGTGTATATGCAAAATGGCCAACTTTTTAACTTACGGCTAATAGCACAGGGTTTTGCATACGAATATACTTACCAAAATAACCCGTACAGTTTCCAAGCAGAATTTAGGCAAGCGCAGCAGCAAGCCCAGCATCAGCAAGCCGGCCTTTGGTCGGCGCAAACTTGTAACGGCCAAAAGTAAAACCTCACTAGCGCTAGTGAGGTTTTACGGTGTTTAGTTTGCTTAACAACCTTTAAGGATGTTATCTATCTTTACCATCGTTGGATGGGCCGACGGAATAAGCTCGAAGCTTAAACCTGAATTAGCAGTCTGCATCATTGTTGCAGTCCTTTCTTTAAATTGTTTTTTGTTTTTGTAGCTAGGCTAGCTATTACTATATGTGTTTTATGATCTAAAAACAATATTATTGTAGCGCACTTTTGCCCTTTTGTCAATATGCTTATGTTAAACTGTGGACAAGAAGCTTGTGACTTAGGATGCTTTAGCCTACTATTATACTTAAGCGTAACCAATAAAGGACAGTATGGAAGAACAGCAGCCCTTGTCAAACGAACCTTCAATATCAGAGCAAAATACACCACTAAACACCCCGCAGTCGCCAGTAGCGCAACAACCAATTGTAGGTGCAACTGTTAAAACTAAACGCAAGATACCAAAGATAGTTCTTAGCTTGCTTATTATTTTGTTGCTGACAGCAGTTGGTGCAACCATATACATCTTCGTAATTAAAAAAGATGCTGTAACGACAAATGGTTCTAGCCAACAAACCCAGCAAGTCTCTGCAGGCACACCAACCAACTTTGCACCTCGCTTTAATTCTGTTGATTCTTTTATAGAATTCGATAGTTCTAAGTGGTACGCAGCCATAGGTGCAGTTATAAAAACGCCGATTGATGATTCATCTGCAGAATTTTATTCTAACGCTCAAGGAGTGCCGGTTAGCTCACCAAACAGCCTAGTTGCTCATAATGAGCAACTATGGGTATCTACAATGGAGGGCGTAGCCGTATATGATAAGCCTAGTAATAAATTTACAGCCGTTAAGGAGGGTGTACCTGCACC
>JAYUWM010000085.1:0-4022 GCA_043753565.1 bacterium | reverse complement strand
AATTTCAGATAACGCAGTAGTACCTCTTACTCTTGTTGGATTTGTCTGAAGTGCATTTAATATTTTTTTAATATCCTTAATATATATTTCACGCATATGTGCATCGGGTTTGTATAGTGACATAAAATCCGCTACGACTGTTTCGGCTACATCTGCGTCTTCTACAAAATCTATTTGTCTTTTACCACTGCCATTTACTTTAGCGATTGTCATTGGTGTTACCTTAGGGGTTTTAAGTTCAGGTGCAGTAGTTGTATCTATAAAGTCGTTACTAACAGATGCCCTGCCCCTTTTTTTGTATTTATCTGCAAGCGTAGTATCGGGGTCGCTAATGCGATAAGTTTCTAGCGCGCGAAGTTCATGCACTTTCGGCGAACGCCTTGATCTTAATTCCCAGTCTGCAGTAAGATCACGTAAATTGTTTATAACCTCTTTTTTATAGCTAGTTTTAAAAGTAGCGAACGACTCCAGTAAAATTTTAGGCCACTGGCTAATGTGTGTGGCTGACATTACTTCGTCTAGACCTACCGGGCGGGCGGCTACACTACTGGCTATTTTTTGAGCAAATGTAAACGTATCTACAGCAGCTCTACCTTGTTCGTCTTCATATTTTATTGTGTCAACATACTTACTAAGAACAACATTGTCGGCGTCAAATACAGTATTAATTGTATTAACTATTTCGTTATTACCACCCACATCGTGTACGTTGCGGGCTATTACCCTTAGCATATCTACATCTTGTTTTGTAGGTTGTGCGCACATTTGGTAAATAGTGCCCAAAAAATCTTCTACGCTACCAACATGCGTTTGTAGTGTTTTAACGATATCGCCAACTATCCTACCGCTAGCAACTTCTGCCTTGTAGTATTCTGGCGTAAGCAGGTCTGCAGTTGTAACTATAGCTGTAAGATGTTGCTTTTCAGATTCATCTTCTTGGTATAGGCCAAAGCCTGGGCTGTATATTTTTGGTTCTGGATCTTGGTCGATTGTCCCTGCACGCCACATAGCAGCAAGCCTTGCACTTAAAACAGACATTTTTAATGAATCAGTATCTTCTTCGGATATACGACGACGCCCCTTTACTAAGTTATTTGCACTTGTAAATTTAAGGTCTTCTTCGGAAGTGGTCATGCCACGAAGTGTATTAGAAAAGCTAGCTGCTGCTAGAACCCTCGATGCTTCACTAAAAGAGCTGGATACAATTGCAGCATCATTAGAATGTTCGGCAAACAGCGATTCAAAAGAGCTGTCTTGTTGGAATGCCTCAACTGCTAAACTACCGCCCGCAGCTACTAAGTCTGCCGGTGGTTGGTTTGGGGCTGCCTCTGGGCTGTTGGCGCTGCGTTTAAACAATGACATATTAAAGAGTATTATAGCATATATTTATGCTAATGTCCAGTTTGTATTATTGTAATCTAATACTGCTGCTAAGCTTTAAGCTACTTCGCCTAGTTGCATGCGGCTAACGCGGCGTACAACTACGTTTTCGCCCAAGATTGCGTTGGCTTCTTTTACAATGTCGCCAACAGTTACATCTGGGTTTTTAACAAATGGTTGGTTGAGTAGACAGCGTTCTGCAAAATACTTTTTTAGCATGCCTTCAACAATGTTTGGCACGATATTTGCTGGTTTACCTTCTGCTGTTACCTTCTCAGTAAATTCGGCTGTCATTTTGTCTTTGGCCTCTAGTGTGATGTCTTCTTCACTTACATATTCTGGGGCGCTTGCAGCGACGTGCAAACAAAGGTCTTTAACTAGATTAGTGAACTTTTCGTTGCGGGCTACAAAGTCGGTTTCGCAGTTTACTTCTACTAATACACCAATACGGTTGTCGTGCACATAGCTACCAATAACACCAGCACGGGCCTCGCGCTCGCCGCGCTTATCGGCTTTGGTTTGGCCTTTTTTGCGCATGGCCTCTAAGGCCTTGTCAAAATCACCGTCAACCTCAACTAATGCAGCTTTTGCATCTGTAAGGCCAACGCCTGTTAGTTCTTTTAGTCTTTTGATTGTATCGATATCAACGGCCACTTATTTTTCCTCCGCTTTTGTTTCTTCTTTAACGGCTTCGGGCTTAGCAGCTTTTGCTTGGCCAGCTTCGATTGCGGCTTGTACATAACCCAAGATTAGTTTAACTGCTTTTGCAGCGTCATCGTTTGCTGGGATTGGATAAGTTACATCTGTTGGGTCAACATTTGTGTCGCAAATTGCAACGACTGGTATGCCAAGCTTTTTAGCTTCTAGCACGGCATTTTTGTCGTTTAAAATATCTACTACAAATACAGCGCCGACTTTGGCAGCCATGTTTTTAATACCACCGTACATAATGTTCATTTCGTCGATTTCTTCTTGAAAACGCTGAACTTCTAGCTTGCTATATTTGTGGGCTAGTTCACCATTACCCATGCGTTCTTCAAGACTTTTTAGGTGCTTGATACGAACGTTAATGGTGTTGTGGTTTGTAAGCATTCCGCCCAACCAACGGTTAACAACAAATGGCATTTTTACAGTTTCGGCTGTTTGCTGCACAACTTCTGCAGCCTGACGCTTGGTGCTTACAAGTAATACTTGGCGGCCTTCTGCAACGGTGCGAGTAATAAAAGCTAGCGCAACGTCTAAGCCTTCAACTGTTTTTGTTAAGTCAATAATATGGCTTCCACCACGTTTGCTGTGAATGTACGGCGCCATTTTAGGGTGCCAACGACTTGTTTTGTGGCCAAAGTGTGCGCCAGCAGCTAATAGTTCTTTTATGTCTACTTGTGACATTGTAAATCCTTTTTCTTCGTACGAGTGCTAACCTAATGTAGTCCTAACAAGGTGTTACTTAAGGAGGATTTTGCCCCGTACTGCTTAATTTATATCTATAATATTGTAACAGAAGTATTGACCCTTTGCAACAGATACGCTATACTAAGTATTAACTATGAAAACAGCTATACACCCACAAAACTATCGTACCGTTGTGTTTGAAGATCTTAACAACGGCGAGCAATTTTTAACAAGATCAACTGTTACAACAGAAGAAACGGTAAAACACAAAGACGGCAACACTTACCCACTTGTAAAAGTGCACATCAGCAGCGCTAGCCACCCGTTCTTTACTGGCCAAGAAAAATTGGTTGATATTGAAGGCCGCGTAGACAAGTTTGAAAAACGTCGTTTAGCCGCAGACGCTGCTAAAAAAGCCAAAGCCGAAAAAGGTGCCAAGGCTAAAAAAGCCGATAAAGATGCTCCTGTTAAGATAGAAAACTTAAAAACAACAAAATAGCTAAGGTGCATTAAACTAACTACCCCACTAGCGGGTAGTTTTTATTTTTAGGTTTTATATGTCTGCACCTTTTTGCACGAAAAACTTCGGTTCGCGCTCGCAGAACCAACAGTACAGCTCGCTTACGATCCTCGTATTTCACCCAAAAATGTACTAAACATAGTAAAACTAAAAGACAATACTCGTGTAAACTAAGGACAGTATGAATCCACAAAACTATAAAAACGAACTAGCAGAAGTCAAAGCGCAGCTAGATGACCCCAATATTTACAGCAAACCAGAATACCCCCGCCTAGCTAAACGCGCCAGCGAGCTTGAAGGTATTTTGGCGCTGTTTGCTGATGCCGATAAATTTGCTGCCCAAGAAGCCGAAGCGGCCGAACTAGTGGCCGAGGGCGGCGAACTAGGCGAGCTTGCTGCACTTGAACTAGATGAAGCCCGCACCGCCAAACTGGCCGCCCACCAAGCTTTGCAAGAAGCATTAATACCAAAAGACCCCAACGCCGACAAAGACTGCATAATCGAAATTAGGGCCGGAGCCGGCGGCGATGAAGCAAGTTTGTTTGTGGCCGAACTTTACCGCATGTATGCCCGCTACGCCGAAACACAAAATTATATAGTAGAACTTGTAAGTGAAAGCCCCAGCGAAGTTGGTGGCTACAAAGAAATTATATTCGAAGTTAAGGGTAACGGTGCCTACAAAACATTCCACTTAGAAGCCGGCGTGCACCGCGTACAGCGCGTACCCTCA
>JAYUWM010000084.1:0-4094 GCA_043753565.1 bacterium | reverse complement strand
AGTTTTGGGGCGTGTACTTATACTTTTGATCTGACATCGCTGCCCCAGCCTCCAGTGCTTGATGACCCTGAACTACCAACCCAAGCCACAACATCAGTGCTAATTGGCTTTAGCGGCGTAGCAACAGCTGTAAACGGCGTTAGTACGACACGCGATTACTTTAAAAACAGTGGCGGTACGTACAATGCTGCAACCGGCACAATGGTTGGCGGCACAAGCACGCCACTACTGGCCAGCGCCGTAGGTAATATAAATGTATCTGGTAAACCAACAGATGCCACACTAGGCACAACAACTATATCTGGAATAACGGGTGTAGTAGCAGCTGATCGCATATGCGTAAGGTTGACTCTATCGCCTGCGATTGGAACGGTAAATGATGCTGGAACAGTGCACACTGGCGCTACAACTAGTTCGGTTAAAGTGCAATGTACGTCGGTTATTAACAGGCCGTACCTAAAAGTATACGGCAGCGATATTATGGCCGGCACGGGCTTTGGTGAAAATTGCACAGCCGCAACTACTGATGTTATTGGTTCGGCAAAAAGGCTTGCTGCAGCACCAAACAATTGGGTTGGTGCAGGCACACAGTTTGGTGTATTTGCTAATGGTACAGTAAATAGTTTTGCTTCCTCATCTATACGTAACCCTAGTGCACCAAGTACTATGGTATTTTCTAATGCATCAGCAGCGGGTACTTTATTTGGCGGTGGTTATGATAGCAAGTTTTGTGACGATGATTTTTGGGCAACTAAGTTAACATCAGTTACTGCTGCTGCGGGTGCCGTACCAGCACTTAGTACGTTAGGCAGCGGCCAGCACCAGTACAACACAGGCACAAATATATCTAGCGTATCAGCAGATATAACCAACCGTATAGCAATTTATGTAGACGGCGATATTACTATAAGTACAAATATTAGAATGGCTGCAACTGCCACCGCATCGCCCGCCAGCTTACCGTCATTTTATTTGATAGTTAGGGGCAACATATATATAGCCCCAGGTGTTACGCAGCTAGACGGCGTATACGTTGCAATGCCAAAAGTACCACTTACTACAACAGGTACTCATACAGACGGTGGCCGTATATTTACCTGCACAGATGCAGGCGCAGCACCATCCGCTGCAGCACTTACGGGCGCATGTATAACAAACAAGCTTACAGTTAATGGGTCGTTTAGCGCAGTGCGTATAAACTTTTTGCGCGGCGGCGGTAGCTTGCGCGCTGCCCTTGCTGGTGAACTAGGTACAAGTGCAAACATTGCCGAAGTATTTAACTTTTTGCCAGAATCATTATTAGGTATACCAGCCCCATCTGTTACGTCAACAGGCCTGTATGATTCTGTTATAAGTCTGCCACCCGGGTTGTAAGAATCTGTTATCATAAGCAGTATGAGGGGGCGGACACTAAAACGGCATAAACAACACAGTAATCATGTGCAGCATATTGTGCATGCCGACGGTAAGTTAACAAACCAGCATAATCCGGCCGCATCACAACACACCCCGGTTACTACAAATATACCTGCCAGTAGCTACCAAAAAAATCTGCTAATAATACTTACAATAATATTTATAGTGGTTGCCGTATTTACCATACTTCGTTTAAATGTGCGTAATGGTTTACAGCAAAACCCAACAACAAACCAGCCGGGTGCAAACGCCCAACTAATTACAGAATCACTTGCCTTAATAGATGCCCAAACCTTAAACGGCCTAGCGTCTGCGGTAGACAGAATTAATGCTGTGCAGGGTAGCGATAGCGACCCGTCGCTGCTGTACATTAAGCTTAGGTATTACATATCTATAAGCGACACAGCAAATGCCCGCAAGACTTACAACGCACTAGTTAATGTTTATGACCCTAAACTTGGCTACGATCCTACTATTGGCCAGTCAGCCCGCAGCATGGACGGTTTAAAGCAGGATGTAGAATTTTTAGAACAACAAGCCCAGCAGCTGAGTAAAAATGCATGGGGAACTGCCGAATGATAGCCTATTGGAATAATTCAACACTAGCCGTAAAACATTTAATTTTAATTAGTATTTGTTTGGCTGGTCTTGCGATGCTAAGCCCCAACAAAGCCCACGCCGCACCGGTTGTAGATAATATACCGGCGGGTGTAATGCCTACTGACGTAGAGGCTTATTTATTGAACTGTGGCGACACTAATAGTGCTTCTGCGCAAATAGGCTGGCTGTCACTAGCAGGGCAACCCACAACTACAGTTACAAGTGTTGCCTACGGCACGCCAAGTATAAATTTGCAGTACAACACATCAGTCATTGTTTGTGACAGCACCCGTATGGGCGGACTTACAACCACAAACAACGGCATTATTAGCACCACACCCCCTAACCTAGGATTAACAGGTTCGACAATTATCAACCCTTACGGTGCTACAACCGGTAATTACAGCATTGCATCAAAAGCTTTTGTGTATACATTACCGGGTACATTTAAAGCTGATACTATTGTTACGGTATCGCTGCAAGAAAAACGCATTAACACCTTATTAGTACGTAATAAAAACGGTAATTGGGTTAACGTGTATCGCTGCGTAACAAACGCTGGCGATATAAATTTGCGCACACCAACCAGTAGTACAGATTACACGGCATGTAACAGCATCGGTGTACCAGTAGTTAGCGTAAAAGTTAATGTAGTACAGCCCAAACCGCAGGTATCTTGCACAGTTGCCAATAGCACAATAAATGTTGGCGATGCATACACCCCAAGTACAGTTGTTACACACGGTGGCCCAAGTGGTGCGCCTACCGTAAGCCTAGCCGGGTCAATAACGGTGCAAGATCAAACGGCAGACAGCGTTACGGGGTTTGTTGCTAACGGTACCACAACAACGCTTACTGGCACATCGCACACAATTAGTACGGTAGGTACCTACACCGTAAAGGTGGCCTTGCAGGCAACATCTAGCTGGGCAACTGTAAATATTGTCTGCAGCGGTACGCTAACAGTAAAATTGCCCAACCCTGTAGTTACATGCAGCATTAATAGCCCATCAATATCTGCTGGCGATTCAACAAGCTTGGTGTTAACAATAAACCACGCCGGCCCAGCACTAGCACCACAGGTTGACTACACGGCTACAGTTACTATAGATACAAAAGCAAACCAGACGTTTACCGGTACATTGCAAAACGGTACTAGTACCGATATAACAACTGCCAGCATGTCGTTTGGTGCAGGTTTATTTAGGGTATCAGTGTCTGTAACTGGCAGTACCAATGGCTGCGAAGGCGTAATATCTTCACTAGAACGGCCATATGTACGCACCTATAACAATGATATTTTGGCTGGCTTTGGCTTTTACGATGCGGGTGGTGCATGCCCAACTACAGCGGGCGATGTAACTACATTTGCCCGCGGTGCAGCACAAGGCTATAGCGGCAGTGGGTCACAACTAGCCACCGTGGCCAGCGGCCAAATTAGCGGCTTTAGGTCGGCTAGTACACTGGCCACTGCAGTAGCGCTACCCGAAATATTATCTTTTGCGAATACAATTTTAGTTAATATTGCGGCGGGTGTGTACGGTGGTAGCTACGACAGTGGCGTATGTATGTACGATTACTGGCAATCTAGTACAAATGCTCAAACCATAAATTCCCAGAATGTTAACATTGGTGCGCTGCCAAACGGCAGGTACTATATAAAGCAAACAACCAGCACACCAGTTACCCTTAGCGGCCAAATTGCTAATGGCGGTCGTATTGTGTTGTATATAGAGGGCACAGCACTGCTACGCGGTGCGGCGCTGGGCTATGCATCGTACAATTGGGGCACAGCTACCAACATACCGTCGCTATACATCATTGCAAAGGGCAACATTGCGGTTGGTAGCGATGTATTAAACCTAGACGGTCACTTTATAGCCCAAAAAAGTAACAATACAGACGGGCGCATATTATCTTGCAGCGACCCAGCAACAGGGCTAGCTTTTGCCACAGCAGCCGCGCACATAGCTAATTGCAGTACCAGACTTAACGTAAATGGTAGCTTTAACGCCGAACATATAAACTTATTACGTACATTCAGTAGTGTTACACAATCAGAGCTAAGCGAACCAGCC
>JAYUWM010000083.1:0-4152 GCA_043753565.1 bacterium | reverse complement strand
TTGCTAGTGCAGTTAGTTTTGCGCCTGACCTAACAATAATATATTTTGCATCTGCCAGCAGCGTAAGTATGCAGTCTGCCGCGGCACCACAATTAGTATTTGTACCAACAGCTGCCGCACCCTGTAAGCTAGCCGCAGATTGTATGGTTGACTACCAGGGCCAACAAATGAACTTATCACCCAAAAAACTATCTTTAAATAGCGATAGCTTACGGGTTGGTTTACTAACTGGTATACAAGGCCAAAAAGTAAAAAAGGTTATTTATAGTGTAGATGGTAGGCCAGTTTACGAAAAAGATACCCTGCAAACATTTGACGAACGCTATGCAGCGGGCGGCGAACACACGTTAACACGCCGTGTTATTTTAGATAGCGGCGCAACAGTTAGCGACAACCGGGTTATCGAAAAAGGCACATCAATAGACCTGCAATATGCCGTAACTGCCGCCTATCTAGGCCAATCAAAAATAATCAAAATAATCACTGCAATCATAGCCTTACTGCTACTATTGGCAATGGTAAAGTTTATTGTACGCGCTATATACAAGCGCAAAATATGGAAACAGACACACGTTGCCGGTGCAAATAACTACACACTGGATAGTAAAAAAACTGGTGGTCAGGCAAACTTTTACGACGAATCAATGGCCCGTACGGTATATCGATACCGCTTACCATTACTTGGTTTTACCATGTTAGCTGTAGGGGCATTGCTAATCAGCACATATATAGTTGGCACGTTCACTGTAGACGGTGTTAGTATGTTACCTACGCTAAAAGATGCGTCGGTGCATCCACTAGTTAAGGCACAAAAAACACTGTCAAAGATTAACCGCAGCGAGTACGTACCGCCCAGGGGCACAATTGTAGTTATACAAAAAGACGAAAATAACTTGTTTGACCCACTAGCGGCTGCGGCTAAAAGCTATGTAGTTAAGCGGGTAGTTGCACTACCAGGCGAACGTGTAACAGTTAAAAACGGCAAGATTATGGTGTACAACGACACTAATCACAAGGCTGGTTTCGAGCCAGATGTTGAATTTAAGTGGACACCACTACTAGAAGGCTCAGAGATGTTTAATATAGATATAACGCTGAAAGATAGCGAAATATTTGTTGTTGGCGACCACCGCGACGAATCTATAGATTCTAGATTTTACGGGCCTGTAGATACAAGCCATGTAGTTGGCAGCGTTATTAAATAGTTGTGCATAACGCTTGCGCTTTACACACTTTGTGTGATAATGAAGCTATAAATAAATGTAAAATATAAAAATCTATAAAAGGAACAATATGCCTAAAAAATCAGCCCCTGCTAAATCTAACAAAAAAACCGTATCTAAAAAGACAACTTCTAAAAAGCATTTAAACTGGCCTACTCTAAATACCCGCAACTTTATACTGGGTTTGGTAGTATTGCTACTGTTTAGTATGTTAGGGGCATTTGCAGGCCAAGCTTGGCAAGATAGTCGGCTTAGCGCACAAGCGGCCTCCTACCGTTGGACTGATTTAACCAATGTCTCTACTGGCGCTCAAGGCGGGGGAGAACCAAAATCTTTAGTGACTTATTATTCATGTAAGATGTCTGTTACATCAAATTTGCAGAAAATATACGTTAAGGCAGTAAAAGCAAAAGATGGAAATTCACCAGTAATTACATTAGGTGTGTACCAAATTGGCCCAGACGGTACCTACTATAAAGGTACTAGTGGTGCAACAAAAAGTCTATGGAGCAGAGGTACGACAATGCAGCTTGATGTAGTAGCAACAATTAACCCTAAAGAGTACGTAGCTGTTGGTTATAATGATGGTTATGGTGGTTATAGTACATCATTTGATCCTGCTAAAGTAGGTAACTGTACTAGTAGATAGTAAGTAGAATACAATTCTTAGGTATGTAGCTAGGTCATATGCCTCTTGGATAGCGCCACTGTTTGTGTACCTGTGATAAAATTTAAATAATGGCACTAACATTTTACTTTTACGATACCGAGACCACTGGCATTAGGCCTAGCAGTGATAGAATAATGCAGTTTGCGGGCCGGCGCACTTCGCTAGATTTGCAGCCAATAGGCGAGCCTGACGATATTTTAATAAAGCTTAGCCCAGACATTCTGCCAGACCCAAACGCGGTTATTGTGCACGGCATAAGCCCGCAGCAAACCTTGCAAGACGGCATCACCGAAGCCGAATTTACTCGATATTTTCAAGACAAAATTGCAATCCCAGACACTATTTTTGTAGGTTTTAACAGCGTACGTTTTGACGACGAGTTTGTACGCTACACAATGTACCGTAATTTTTACGAACCATACGAATGGCAGTGGAAAGACGGCCGTAGCCGCTGGGATATTATGGATGCCCTGCGTATGATGCGCGCGCTGCGGCCAGATGGCATTAATTGGCCGTTCGATGACAAGGGCGGCCCCACGGTGCGACTGGGAAGTATGACAGCAGCCAACAATATTAACCATGATAATGCCCACACAGCATTGGCGGATGTTGATGCAACGATCTCTATAGCCAAATTAATGAAAACCAGCCAACCAAAACTGTTTGATTACTTACTTAACATGCGTGCAAAAAAAAATGTCGCTAAGTTTATTAAGCTAGAGGAAATGTTTTTGTATACTAGTGGCAAATATGCGGGCGAAACACTAAAAACTAATATTGTTTACCCACTGTTAGCTCACCCCAAGCGTGATGCCACAATAGTTTACGATATGCGTAGTGACCCGACACCATTTTTAGGTATGACCGTCGATGAATTAGCAGTAGCTTGGCGCCTAAAACACGGCGAGCCGGGCTTACGTTTGCCAATTAAAACCTTGCAGCACAATAAGTGCCCAGCTATAGCCCCAATAGTTGTCTTGGATACAGAATCTAAAGAACGTATTGCCATAGATATGCAGACAATCAACAACCACTTAGATATACTTAAAAATAACCCTCAGTTTACGCTAAACGTGGCCGCAGCGCTAGGTATATTAGACGAACAGCAAGAACAGCTATACTTAGTAAATACGGATGTTGACACCCAGCTTTACGAAAGCTTTTGGAGTCAGCAAGAAAAACAGCAGCTACAAAACATCCGTTCGCATGCACCGGCCACGTTAGCCGAACTATTACCATCACTGCACAATAAGCGCATGCATAAATTGTTACCTTTGTATAAGGCACGTAACTATAGCCAGTTTTTGACCCCAGAAGAATATGACGCCTTCGAAACATATCGATCTGAAAAATTGTTATATGGCGGCGAACAAAGCCAATATGCAAAATTCGCAAACCATTTACAGCAAATATCACAGCAAAACCCAGATAGCAAAAAACAATACCTGCTTACAGAACTTCAGCTATACGCTGAAAGTATATTGCCAGCACACGAACTATAGTGATATGAGCTCTATAGCTTGCATTTGCTGGCGTAGCCCAAGCAATTCGCGGCTATATATAGAAATATACATAGCTAGGGCAGCAGACAGTGCTATGCCTGAAATTATGTATAATATGGTCGATACATTCAGTTGTGTTGTTGTGCCCGGTATTTGGCCCAGTACTATAAGTTCTAACATATATAATTCCACACTTAATTAAGAGTGTATTATACAACTAAGTAGCCTAAAACACAACTATATTTTGTTTATTGCTTACGCTTTTTCAGTTTGCTAATATATTGCGTAATCTTTTCTAATCGTTTTCGGTTAGTTAATAATAGCCCCACAGCAAAAACAGCTATACCAATAGCAACTGTTTGGGTGATATTTTTAGTTTGCAGACTGACTACGTATAAAGCGCTGATAAATACTGCCAAACCTACTAGATCGTATAACCAGTATGTATACTTATTGTCTGGGAAGAATATACTGTATAAACTACTGCCCCTGTCTTTAACCTTTGTCAGTAACTTGCGGGCCCATTCGTGGTTTATAGACAATAAACCTAAACCACCCAGTAACAAGGGCAAGCCACCAGGGCCTGGTATCCATCCAAATGCTACCGCGCCAATAAGCATAATTACACCAGCCGTGTCGGTTGCTACGCGCTTAAATATATTTGTTTTTTTATTAGCCATGTTACTAGTATATAACCTTAAAGCCTTAAGATTATTAATTATTGTCATTTACTTTCTTTACACGCCCCAGATTTTGC
>JAYUWM010000082.1:0-4152 GCA_043753565.1 bacterium | reverse complement strand
GCCAATAAAGACCAAGTTATAGCAGATAACGACGCCGAAGTTGCTGGGCTTAAGGTTGGCGAGCGTATTTTAGTACGCGACGGTACTGTGCCACCACCAGTTGTTATATCTTATGCTGCGTGGACTGGTCCTACTACGGGAGGGTATAACGGCTATGATTATGGTTGGTGCACCTGGTGGGTAGCTAATCGCAGAATACAAACGGGTCGAGCATTGCCTACTCAACTTGGTAATGCCAGCACATGGCATTATCGGGCAAAAAATATATTCGGCATGGCAACAGGCAAAGTTCCTCAGACGGGCGCTGCTGTAATGACTAGCTCTTCTGGCTGGGGTCACGTGGCATATGTAGAATCAGTTAATGGCAATGATACGGTTACATTTTCTGAAATGAACGCCGGCGTCGGTAACTGGAATAGAACCACAACAAGAACGTTGTCTATCGCAGAAGCTTCTCGATATTATTACATCTACTAGGCGGCTTTTGTTAATTGCTCAACTCCGAGCGAATGTCTCCGCTCCGCACTCGCAGCACTTATGAGTGCAGCTTGTTTGCATTGCTCGATATTCATCTCAGATCGCGTTAATTAACAAAAGCCTTAAACTAAAGTTAGCATAAGCAATAGTATTCTACCTCTTAAAATTGTATAATTAATACAAAGGTAGATATATGTTTATAGATAAAACGGCGGTTCATATTAAAGCTGGCGATGGCGGTAACGGCATTGTTGGTTTTAGGCGTGAACGCTACGTAGAATTTGGTGGCCCAGATGGTGGTGACGGCGGTAACGGTGGAAACATCATTTTGTTAGCTAGTCGTAACCAAAACACACTTGCTGCATTTAGGTTTCAGCGTCAAATCGAAGCAGATGCAGGTAAGCCAGGCAAAAGTAATAATATGCACGGCCGCAACGGCACTGACCAAATTGTTCAGCTACCGGTTGGTACTATCGTGTACGACAAAACCGGCACTACAGTATTAGCAGACCTAAACACCGACCAACAGCAAGTTGTAATTGCTAGGGGCGGAAAGGGTGGTTTTGGTAATGCACACTTTACAAGCAGCACCCGCCAGGCACCAAAATTTGCCGAAAAGGGCGAACCGGGCGAGGAATTTGACGCCCTGCTTGAACTTAAAATGATAGCTGATGTCGGATTAGTTGGCTTGCCTAATGCTGGCAAGTCTACATTTTTGGCTAGTTTAAGCAACGCCCGCCCCGAAATAGCTGATTACCCATTTACTACACTAGTACCTAACCTTGGTATTGTGCCAGTTAACAAAGATGCATCGCTACTTGTTGCGGATATCCCCGGGCTAATAGAAGGCGCAAGCGAAGGCAAAGGCCTAGGTGATGAATTTTTACGCCACGTAGAGCGCACAAAAGTGCTGGTGCACTTAATAGATGCCTGGGCAAACGATGTAGTTGTATCATACAAAACCATCATGCAAGAACTTAGCGCTTATAAAATAGATTTATCTACCAAACCTCAAGTTGTTGCGCTAACTAAGATAGATGGCCTAGACCCAGAGATTATTGCAGACGAATTAAAACAACTAAAAAAAGTTATACCCAAAGGTACTAAGTTGTATGCAATATCTGCAATTAGTAGGCTAAATACTAAAGAACTACTTTATGATGTGCTAAAACTTGTTAGCGATGTAAAGTTGAATGAACCAGTAGATTTAATACCAGTTATTGGCATTATGCAAGACGACAGTGCCTACAAAATTACTAAAGTTGACGACGGCTTTAAAGTATCAGGGCGTAAAATCGAACGCTTTGCAGTACGTGCCCACACAGATACTGAAGAAGGCCAGCGGCGTCTGCGCGATATTATGAAAAAGATGGGCATAATGCACTACTTAGACAAGCAAGGAATAATACCTGGCCAACGCATACACATTGGTAACATTTGTACTCTGGAGTACTAAGCGGTGCTAAACGATGATTTGTTAAAAAGTAGAATACAAAAAATTGGTGGTAATAAAACAGATGGTAGGTGCGTACTATATGTAATGTCACGTGACCAGCGCGTGCAAGACAACCACGCAATGTTAGCAGCCCAAAAACATGCTTTGGCTAAAAAATTACCATTGGCAGTAGTATTTTGCTTAATGCCAAAATCAGGGTACCGTGCGCGTGAACATTTCGAATTTATGTTAACCGGCCTCAGGCAGGTAGAATCTGACCTCGCAAAACTAAATATACCTTTTATGATGGTTATTGGCAGTGCATACGAAAAATTATCTGCTGTACTGCACTACACTAAGCCTGATGCTGTATATTTTGACTTTAGCCCACTACGCGGCCCAAGGGCTTTGCAACAAAAACTTAGCAGTGCAGCAACATGCAATGTGTACGTTGTAGATACCCATAACGTTATACCAACCTGGGTACTTAGTGACAAGCGCGAGGTTGGCGCCTATACAATTAGGCCAAAAATACATAAACTGCTCCATGCCTATTTAGTTCAGCCAGAACAAATTGTAAAGCACCCGTATGCGTGGCCCGGCGTCATTAAATCAATAGATTCCTTGCAAAGTATCATTGATGACTTATTAAAATCCGTACCATCTAATGGTATTAAAATTAGCTTTGCAAGCGGCGAAAAAGCAGCACACAAACACCTAGAAAGTTTTATAGATACCAAACTTGCAACATATGGTGCTGACCGCAACGACCCAACTAAAAATGGCCAGTCTAATCTTAGCCCATACCTACATTTTGGGCAGATATCTGCTTTGCGGGTAGCACTGCGCTTACAGCAAGTGGCAATTACAAGTGGCGCAGACCTACACTTACTACATAGCCCAAAATTGCCTAAACCAGAAACAGCACCCAATGCTAAGCAGTACGGCGTAGATGCCCTAGTAGAAGAATTGATTGTACGCAAAGAACTGGCCGATAATTATTGCCTGCATACTGCAGACTATGATAATTTGGATGCCGCTCCAGCATGGGCGCGCACCTCGTTAGATAAACACCGCAGCGATATGCGTGAGCACCTGTATACCTACGAACAGTTGGCAAATGCCCAAACACACGACCCAGCCTGGAACGCTGCCCAAAAGCAAATAACAACTACCGGCAAAATGCACGGTTATATGCGTATGTATTGGGCAAAAAAGGTACTACAGTGGACTATAAGCCCCGAACAAGCAATAGAATACTTAGTAAAAATGAATGACTTTTATAGCATAGACGGCGGCGACCCAAACGGCTATGCCGGCATATTGTGGAGTGTAGGCGCGGTACACGACCGCCCATGGGGCGAACGCGAAGTGTTTGGTGTTATACGCTACATGAACTACGAAGGTTTAAAACGCAAGTATAAAATTGAAGCGTATGTTAACACCTAACTATACTTGAAGAGGCAATACCACCAGTACCCGAACGATTGACGTATAAGCTTGCTGAATTGTAGTAGTACTGTCTATACACATAGCTGTTTGAGTTTGCATTAACTCTTATTTCAACACCGTTACCATTCAGATCGCGTAGATCCATTGTTGCAGGATAGCTAGTGTAATTAGAGTAATAAACTTTTGTTTCTGTACCATTACCCGTCTTGCAAGCTCTGGCGAATAGCGTAGAGCTACCTATTCTTGTCCATCCTGCTGCCTTCGCACTAATATCGTTCTTAGACTTATATATCCTAAAGCCTGCAAAGCCTATAGCACCTGCAACAATTACAGCTAATCCTATTAGCATTAGATGGTGGGTTATGCCACGTTGATCATTATTGTTTGTTTTCATTTCGTTCCTTTGTTTATATTTTTGATTTTACACGTTACTATAGGCCCATTATCACACAAAGTGTTTAAAGCGCAAGCAGTTTGTACACTTTAGGTAGTTTAGTGTATGATTTTGTTAAATATATGACAAAAAACAAAAACATTTTATTAACAATCCTTCTGAGCATTTTTATATTGCTACCAGGTGGTCAAAAAGCTACCGCCCAGGCCCCTGGCGATTATGTACAATGCGGCGGCGACAACCCAGCTAGTGCAATAGTAAGCCTAAAAACCGGCGCTTACGATATATATGCAAAGTTAAACACAAAGGGTGCGCAAGAGGTCGCAACAGTTTCTACTCAAATTTTAGCCGGTGACGGGTCGTCGACATCTTGCAAACAAATAGCCAGCGCCAC
>JAYUWM010000081.1:0-12532 GCA_043753565.1 bacterium | reverse complement strand
GGCCAACAGCGGTTGCTTCGTCGTATACAATACTGCCGTCGCGCATATAAATAATGCGGGATGCATACCTGGTCAAAATAGGGTTGTGGGTAACCATTAAAATCGTATTGCCCATTTGGTGAACTTCGCTCAAAAGTTCCATAACTACACGGGTAGATTCGCTATCTAGGTTACCCGTTGGTTCGTCAGCAATAATTATACTTGGATTGTTAATAAGTGCGCGGGCAATAGCTGCACGCTGTAGTTCACCGCCACTAAGTTGATGCGGGTAAAAATACTCGCGGTCGCTTAATCCCACTTGTTCAAGTACTGCTGCTGCCCGCTTAAGTCGTTTGGTTTGGCTAACACCTTTGTATAGCAGTGGCAGGGCGACGTTTTCTAAAATACTAACGCGCGGTAACAGGTTAAAAGACTGAAATACAAAACCAATGTTATCACGTCGTACTTTGGCACGTTTGTTCACCCGCATCTTAGCTACATCGCGTCCTTCTAGTTTGTATGTGCCGTGTGTTGGCCTATCCAAAAGGCCTATAGTGTTCATAAGCGTTGTTTTACCGCTGCCGCTCGGCCCCATAATTGCTAAAAACTCACCCTTGTTAATGCTAATTCCGACATCATCTAATGCAATAGTGGCGGCATCGCCAAAGCCAAAAATACGTGAAGAATTACTAATTTCTATAATTGCCATGTGTACACCTATAGTACCTCTATAAAAATACCAGCAGCAAGCATTACTACTAACAATGTGATGTGAAATAGGCTACAAATACACCAGGGCAAAAATTTTCTAAACGTTTCGTGTGTTAGACAGTTTTGTTATAGTGCAACAAGCGGGTAGTGTTTTGTATAAGGAGAGGTCGCATAGTGGCCTAGTGCGCCGCCTTGGAAAGGCGGTATGGGGGCAACTCCATCGAGGGTTCAAATCCCTCCCTCTCCGCCAAATAAAGATGCCGGCTGTAAGCCGGCGTTTTTATTTGATAGAAAAGGATTTGAACGGGCGCGCCAGTGGCGCACCCCGGTCCCAACGCCCCTAGACAAGCCAAAGGCTTGGCGTGGGGTTTGCCCAAAGTGGGCAAAGGCAAATCCCTCCCTCTCCGCCAGAATAACCCCCAATTTAAAAATGGGTATATATTAGATCAGATCTGTAGTACCATCAAATTATGAGCACAATGCAAGATATTAAGCAGCTTGGCACAATTATGGGCGTGTGGGCGCACCCCGATGACGAGACTTTTAGTATGGCTGGCATTATGGCTATGGCTGCGCAAAATGGGCAAAAGGTTGTTTGCATCACAGCCACCAGGGGCGAGGCAGGGGTGCAAGACGAATCACGCTGGCCCGCGCATCGGCTTAGCGACATTCGTACAAACGAACTAAAAGCAGCCCTGCAGGTTCTGGGTGTTACTGATCACATCTTTTTAGATTACGCTGATGGTGGCTGTGCAGATGTTGATACCAGCCAGGCAGTGCAGCAAATTACAAAACTTATAGATACCTATCAACCCGACACTATATTTACCTTTGGACCAGATGGTTTAACGGGGCACACTGATCATTGCACCGTATCTGCTTGGACAGTGGGGGCATCAAAATTAGCCACCAAAAAACCAGCCGTCTACTTTGCTTTGCAAACTACTGGGCAGTATGATGCCATGATGCATGCAGACAAACACCTTAACGTATTTTTTAACATAGATAAGCCACCTACAAAAGATGAATGCGACTGCGATTTATGCTTTTGCCTCGATGCAGATTACCTAGCATTAAAAATGCGCGCATTAGCAGCCATGCCGTCTCAAACTGATAAATTTTTAACGATGTTTAGTGATCAATTAACAGATATGATCGGCACAGAGGCTTTTACGTTATATACTGATTAGTATGAAACAGGTTGTAATTTTTGATTTTGACGGCACATTAGCCAACAGCATTGGCTTAGCTATTCGTTTATATAATAAACATGCTGGGCATTACGGGGCAGAAAAAATTACAGTTAGTGAACTTGAAGATTTGCGCAAAATGGCCCGCGAACATGGCTACAAGCAAGTTCTAAAATACAAAAAGGTACGTTTATCACGCCTGCCAAGCATTGTGCTGACTGTCGGCAAAGAGATGCGCTCCCACATGGCAGAAGTTAAACCATATGATGGGGTAATTGAAGCGCTAGAAGAACTTAAAGCCAAGGGTTACCGCTTAGGAGTACTTACTAGTAACCAAGAACATTTAGTACGTGAATTCCTAGAGACACACCAATACCCGATATTCGATTTTATAGTGTCCGAAAAGACCTTATTTGGTAAAGACAAAGCACTAAAAAAGATAATAAAAAAATTTGCATTAGATAGCCGTGGGGTTGTATATGTTGGCGACGAAGTACGTGATGTAGCAGCCTGTAACAAGGCACGAATAGATGTGATCGCTGCTACCTGGGGTGTAGCCGGAGTGGGCGGATTTACGAAAGCCCTTCCAACAAAAATTATAGATACGCCGCAGCAACTAGTACCAACTATCGCTACACTTTAAGCGTGGTGGTAGCCGGTACCAGCGTTAATTGTGGCGGCACGGTAGAGTTGTTCTGTAAGCACAAGGCGCATAAGCTGGTGTGGTAGTACCATTTTGCCAAATGATAAAACAAAATCAGCCCGGCCCTGTACACGTTGGTCTACTCCGTGCGCACCGCCAATCACAAAGTAAACGTGCTTATATGACGCAAGAGCAGTGTATACCAGCTGGCTAAACTTCTCACTTGTGGGCATTGCGCCAAGATCATCGCACAAAAAAACATACTCAGCGTTTTCTAAGGTTCGCAATATACTATTAGATTCCGAGGTGACACTCTTTTTTATTGTCGCCTCTTGTTTTGGGGGAAGTAAAAGCCATTCCACTTTAAAGTGAGGGTGTAGGCGCTTTTGGTAGAGTAGAATTGCATCTACCAAAAGCGCATCATGAGCTTTACCAACCGAAACGATGTGTATTTTACGGGCCATGCCCCTAACTATACCACATCTGTTAATTAGCACTCTTGACACATGAGTGCCAAAAAGTGCTATACTAGTAGTGTTAACGTTAAAGTTAACCGGAAAAGAGGAAATTATGAGTTCAGTAGTCGACACACATATCAGCGAACTTATTCACCAAGTATTGTTATACCGCGACCAAGGCCAGTGGGAAAAACTAGAACAGTTTTTTACCGAAAAGCCATATATTGACGATGAAGCACTAACGCAGCAAGTACCAAGCCAGCGCACAAGTAGCAGTGCTATTTATAACTGGCGCCGTATCGTTCGTGACCTATACTACAGTGCAAAGCACAAAGTAGTAGGTGGAATGAAGATCGAGCGTATTGGTCGTAAAGAGGTTGCCGCCGAAAGCGAAGTAGAAGCAAAATACTACACAGCCAAGGGCAACACACGTTATGTGCTTAAAATGCGCGGTGTTTACAAGTACACCTTTAAAAAGGTAGCTGGACGCTGGAAGATTAGCGATATGAGGTTTAGCCTTTTATCTAAGAGCTTCGAACCAATCGGCGCGTAAAAATACTAAAAAAGTCTATAAATTACTCCGTACTTGATGCGGAGTGATTTTATTTTGTTAACGATTAGTATCGTATAATATAAGCATATGCAGGAATACGCGGTAGTAACAGGTGCGACAAGCGGTATTGGGCTAGAGTTTGCTAGGCTCTTTGCAGCCGATGGAATATCGCTAGTTCTTGTTGCGCGCGGCAAGGCCGTACTAGAACAAGTGGCAACCGAGTTGCGTGATAGTTTTGCTGTTGATGTTCACATTATTGCTGCTGACTTAGCTAAGCTTGAAGATGTTGAATCTGTATATAAATATACAACTACAAATAACTTGCCTGTACGCTACGTTATAAATAACGCTGGGGTAGGTGATTACGGTAAGTTTATAGACGGATCATGGCAAAAAGAACTAGGAATGATTAATCTTAACATTGTAGCGCTAACATATTTAACTAAACAGTACGCGGCCCTATTTGTTAAAAAAGGCAACGGGCATATTGTAAACGTTGCCAGTACGGCCGCATTCAGCCCAGGGCCACTTATGGCTGTATATTTTGCCACAAAAGCCTATGTTCTGCATTTTAGCGAGGCAGTTGCAACAGAAGTACACAAGCACGGTGTGCGAATAACGGCGCTGTGCCCAGGGCCAACAGCTAGTAAGTTTCAAGAGGCCGCTGCCATGTCAGATAGTAAATTAGTACAAGGTAAAATGCTACCGACTGCTGCACAGGTGGCACATTATGGCTACAAAGCCATGCGCCGCGGCAAAGTTGTGGCTATACACGGTACAGGCAATAAAATTGGCACCTATGCAGTTAGGCTATTGCCACGCCGAACAGTACGGGCATTGGTGCACCGCGCCCAAAAAACACGTTAATCAGCTTTAGTCGCGTATAATACTAAGCATGAACATTTTGTTAGTTTATGCGCATGACGAAGCTAAGTCTTTTACAGCGTCACTACATAACGTTGCGCAAAGCATACTTACTCAACAGGGTCATAACGTTGTATCTAGCGACTTGTACGGTGTAGGATTCCACCCAGTGGCCGAGCGATATGACTTTACTACCCTTACAGGCGAACATTATAACTATATGTCCGAACAAGAAGCCGCGGCCAAGCAAGACTGGGCTTACTCGCCAGATATTGTTGAAGAAATTCAAAAGGTAAAAGAGGCTGAAGTTATATTATTTTATTTTCCACTTTGGTGGAACGCACCGCCGGCTATATTAAAGGGTTGGCTTGACCGTGTGCTAACAAAAGGTACTGCCTGGAACGGCGACCATTTGTTTAGTACTGGGTTGCTGCGCGGAAAGGCCGCTGGTGTAGTTGTATCTGTTGGGGACCCCGAGAGTTTTTATAGGCCAGATGGTTTGCACAAAGCTACGGTGCAGCAAATGCTATATCCGATGCTGCATGGTACGTTAGCATTTTGTGGTTTTAACGTGCTTGAACCCTTCGTAGCTTATGACCTAACGGCAGGGAATGAATATGGGATTCAGGAACATTTACGCAATTACACCGACAGGGTAACCAACTTAGAATCTAACCCTAAATTCTTGTACAAGTACTAACTAGTCAATATTTATATTCTACTTATGGTTGCTATGCAGAGTCTTTACATACATACTTTTTACATGCGCATATTTAGACAAAAACCTACTGAGAATTTTAACAACGAAATGTCTTTTTTGGATCCCAAAAATATTGTTACTTCGTTTCGTCAGAGATTACACGAAGACCCAGATTTTAAAGAAGGTTTTACCGAAGCATTAATAAATGCAAAAGCAGGTGCTGAGGCTCAAGCACTTGCAGAGAGTAAAGATAATGCAGACGAGTATTCTTGTTCAGATTTCGATTTACCAGACAAGGTGCATGAAGCAAGAGCCGGCGCTTTTAAAGATATACTTCATCTGCTTGAAGGGTTTTTATTGTCAGATAACCCCTTTGATCCAGAAGAATTTACAAGTGAATTAAGAAGGTCGGTTGGATTATTAGCAGCCGAAGCTTATTTTCAAGGTCAACTAGAAACACCACCGATGCTCAAAACACCAGGTTCCTTAGGATATCTTGACTCAGAATATGGACTTATCGTTGCATGGGATAGAGTAAAAGATATGGATACATCACTCATGCTAGATGGTGCCACAGATGCTTTCCGTGCAGCCAATCCAGATCTGTAAATTTATATGGGGCTGTCTTTTAGTCCTAAAAGCCACCCTACAAAAGTTGCAATAGGGTGAATCAAAAACCATACAAGGCCTATCCACCAATAAGCACTGTGCGGAAGATCGACAACAATTGATGCCAGCAACAGGCCACCGACTATATAGTCTATTTGATCAAATGGGAACCACGCTGTGCCAGATGGCACACCAAACTGCCTTTTGAAAAAGCTTTTTATAGCGTCACCCGCAAGTGCTCCAAAACCTAATGCTAGCCCAAGTGCAAAACAGGTTGCGTAGCTGTCGTAACTAATAAGGCTCATATTTCTTACCCACGCTATATGTTGGTATGCAAAACCTTGAGCCAAGCAAGTAACCACACCAACTAGTACGCCAACAAGCAAACCGCGTACGGTTTTGTTGTTACCAAATATTCGCCTGCCCCTAAAGTTTTTGTGGGCATCTATCGGCATATCTAGGTGTGAAATACCGGGTATACGGCTTGCAAAAACAGGCGCTGCGTTAGATAGGCCAGCCGGCAAAAAAAACCACAGCGCAAATAAAATGTCGCCAATCATTTTTTAAGCCCAACCTTTTTTTTAAGCCTATTAAGCTTTGGATACAATAGTGTGTAGATTGGTGCACGCCTATGGGCAAGTGCCGTCATTTTTATAGTGCTTGTTAGTGAGCCACGTGCTGGTGGTTCGGTAAGAATACTGTAACTATGCCCCAGGCCTCTATATCCATGAGCATCGCTGCTACTGGCCCCTGGTTTGTTATGTAGCTTGGCCCATGTGGCTGCTTGCAAGGAATGCTTTTGTGACAGTGAACGGCCGTTATTAACTTCTATTATATCTATCAAGTCAGCAATGTTATCTAGCACTTCACGTTGTATGCCACTGCGCACAGTTTCAAAAGGGTGGGGCACATATACTAGGCCACCCTGATCTTTAATTAGCTGTGCAGTTTTTTTAGCTGACTTGCCGGCCGGAATTTCACTTTTTAAATAAAGGCCGATAAGTTCGCCCTGTGTCGTGGTAATTTCTTCGCCAACAATAATTTTATCACCTAGTGCTTTGTTGAGGCCTAGTGCAAAATCTACACGGTCATGATCTGTAATAGCTATGTAATCTAACTTTTCGTTTTCTAGTGCCTTGGCATATTGCTCGGGGGTAATACCACCGTCGGGGGATGCTTCAGAATGGGTATGCAGGTCTACTTTATACATCGCCGATTGCTTTGCTTACTTTGACAAGCCTTTGGATGCAGGTAAAAATTAGCAGCACCAGTAAGATGCACAGCGCAGTCATGATTCTACCTGTTAGCAAACCAACTACTATTATAAACATGCGTACTTCATAACGTGCAAAACCATCACTAAATAGCCGGTTTAGTTTTTGTGCATCGTAGTCAATAGTACTTAGCGCCATTTCGCCTTTGGCTTTTATATAACTTACAAGCATCGATAGCCCCAATACGGCAACTGGTATCCAAAAATATAAGTAGCGTGGTAAGGTATCTACTATAGTAATATCGCTACCGTATAATCCAACAGTTTCTAAATATATAGCTATACCGCTGTAAACTAAAATCTCTTTGGCCCTATCGCTAGTTGCATCGTAAAACATACCACGCACCGATGTAGTACCTTGAATACGGGCAAGGGCACCGTCCAATGCATCCATTAAACCAAAAAATATCAGCAGTACAGCAGCAAGTATAGGCCTAGCATTCCAAAGCGCCCACACAATTAGGCCGTGCCCTAAAAGCGATACCAATGTAATGTGATTAGGCTTTATGCGGCCGCGACTTATCTTATTAATAACCTTAGCCGGTACTAGCATCCAACTGCGTACAGTCTTGGCTAATGTGTTTAGTACTGTGTCCATGTTGCCAAGTATATCCCATAACAGAGGTAGATGCTATACTGTGTCCATGAACAAGGTGTTTATAAATAGTAAGTATGTAGCAATAACTAACAGTATTTTAATCGCGTCAGCGGCTGCATTAGGGTTGTATTTACTGCGTTTTGCTTTTACCGGCGATGTTATGTTTGGATTCATGGCCTGGAACCTAGTGCTTTCACTGCTGGCACTGCTGGCGGCCGTAGCATGCAAGCTGTCAGCAGATGCAAAGCAAAATAAGCAAGCAATTGTTGCTGGTATAATCTGGTTATTCTTGCTACCCAATACCTTTTATATGCTTACAGATTTTATCCATGTTAAAGATGCGGGCGATATTAATGTCATGTTTGACATTGTTATGGTGGGGCTGTTCGCTATGAATGGATTTTTGCATGGAGTTCTATCTTTATACATAATGCACAAATTAATTTTAAAAAAAGTTTCGCCATTGCGCGCCACGCTAGGGGTTGGTGCAGTTATATTACTTGCTAGTTTTGCCGTAGATATGGGGCGCTATTTACGCTGGAATTCGTGGGATGTGTTGTTGCACCCGGTCGATTTGCTACTAGATGTTAGCGATACTCTGCTTCATCCCCTAACATATGACCGTTCTTATTTGATAACAGGTGTGTTTTTTGTAGCAATTAGTTCGCTGTACGCTGTTTTTTGGCAACTCACAAAGGTACAATCTAAAAAATGATCACACTTCAAAACACAGTTCAGCAGATTGTTGATAATTTATACCCAAGCAGTGATACCAGCATTACTCTTACGCGCACCGCACCTGAACACGGTGATTTTGCAACTAATGTGGCCATGCAGCTTACTAAAAAACTTGGTAAAAGCCCGCGTGAAATCGCTGAGACCGTTGCTGCATCACTACGGCAGCACGGCGATATTGAAAATGTTGATATTGCCGGCCCGGGATTTATTAATATCCGCATAACAGATGCAGTATTGTTGGCTAGCTTAACTACCGAACTAACTAAGCCACTAGCGGGCAAAAAAATCTTAGTTGAATATAGTGACCCTAATCCATTTAAGCCGCTTCACGCCGGACACTTATACACTACACTTGTGGGCGATAGTATTGCTCGGCTTGTGCAGCGAGCTGGTGCCGAAACAGTGCGTTTAAATTTTGGCGGCGATGTTGGTAGACACGTAGGTATATCTATGTGGGCAATTATAAAAACATTAGGCGGCGAAAACCTGGACGCATTAAATGCAGTTGCAGATGCAGATAGGCCAAACTGGCTTGGGCAACAGTATGTACTAGGAACAGAGGCATTTGAAACTGACGATACGGCCAAGGCAGAAATTATTGAAACTAATAAAAAAGTATATAAACTACACGAAACAAATGATCACGATAGCGATTTTGCAAAAATATATTGGACATGCCGCGACTGGAGTTATGCCTACTTTGCTAAGTTGTATATCGAATTAGGAGTTGTGCCATTTGATAGATATATTCCAGAAAGTGAAGTTACGCCACTTGGCCTAACCACTGTCAAAGAGCAGTTGGCTAAAGGAGTTTATGCTCAAAGTGACGGCGCAGTGGTGTTTTTGGGTGAACAGTTCGGTTTACACACACGTGTATTTATAAATAGCGAAGGTTTGCCTACATATGAGGCAAAAGACGTGGGCCTTAGCCTAACAAAATGGCAAGATTACCAATTTGATACATCGATCATTATTACTGCTAATGAACAGATGCAGTACATGCAAACTGTAATAAAAAGTATCGAACAATTTGCGCCTGAACCAGCAAAACGTACTTTGCACCTTACGCACGGTTTTGTTAAGCTTCAAGGCGGTATAAAAATGAGTAGCCGCAAAGGCAATATCGTAGCAGCGCTAGATATAATTGCTGCAGCCCGCACGGCAGGCACCCAAACTGGTATTGCGCCAAATGACTCTACTATTATGGCAGCAATTAAGTACGCGTTTTTAAAACAGCGCATCGGTTCAGATATTGTTTACGACCCAATTGAATCTATTAGTATGGCAGGCAACAGCGGCCCATATTTGCAGTACGCGCATGCTCGTGCAAAATCTATTTTGCAAAAATCTACTGTACAACCAGAACAGCTGCAAAACTTAGACCCCAGTGAGCGTACATTAGCTGTTAAAATTTCTGAATATAATGAAGTAGTTGGCAGGGCACAATCTGAATATATGCCGCATCATATATGTACGTATTTATACGAACTAACCCAAACATTTAACCGCTTTTATGAAAACGAGCAGGTTATTGGGTCAGGCCGCGAGGCTGTACGCTGTACATTACTTGGTATCTACGCTACTACCTTGCAGCAGGGGCTTGATCTTTTGGGCATAGACGCACCCCAGCAAATGTAGCTTAAGTATTAGTTAGGGGGTAGGTTAATTGTTTCCTGCACAGTTTTTGATATTTCACCTATAAACGGAATTTCATTAAATATTGATAACACCCACAAAATAAATGCTATACCAATGGTAGCTCCAATTATGCCACCAATACTAAACGTGATGCCGCGTACAAAATTTTCCCAATATAATTTCTTTTTATCTATGTAGCTACTAGCAAATAGCACCTCAAGGGCTTTTGCTGCGTTGGTAGCTTCATCTTTGGTCAATATTTTCTTGGGCGCGTTTTTAGTCATAACTTAACTATACTATGGCATACATTATTTTGTGTAAGCCAAGGTATACCTAAAAGCTTGTGTTTATGACACAATACTAATAATGAAATTAGCACATTTAATTTACCCTCATCAACTTTTTGCAGCTGATGTTTTGCCGCAAGGCACTACGCACGTATTTGTAATAGAAGATCCACTGTATTTCGGTACAGATGCCCAGTACCCAGTTATGTTTCATAAACAAAAACTCATTTTACACCGCGCTAGTATGCGTAGGTATATTGAAGAAGTTTTGTGGCCCGCAGGACTTGAAGTTGAATATGTTGAATGCCGTGACTTGCAAGATAGTGGCGATGTGCTGCAGCGCTTAAAAGGTTTTGATAGCCTAACAGTTTTTGACGTAGTAGACGACGTGTTGGGAAGGCGGCTGCAAACAGCCAGCACAACTATTCCAGAAGTACCGCAGCTAAAGGTATTAGACACACCAAACTTTTATTTAAAAAGATCCGAAGTTACAGATTATTTTGCAGGTACAAAAGCTAACCCATTCAACGAATTTTATCAGTGGCAGCGTGAACGTTGGAATATTTTAATAGATGATAACTACAAGCCAATCGGTGGTAAATGGATGCTAGAACCCGAGACTCATAAAAGGCTTCCAAAAGACCACCAATTGCCAACATTTGAAGTTTTTGGCAGTAACAAATATGTTGAAGAAGCCAAGCACTACATTGATAAAAACTTTGCGGATAACCCTGGCAGCGTCGATGCTTTTTGTTGGGCAACAAATCACCAAGAGGCTGCAGACTGGCTAGCGTCATTTGTAGAAAATCGCTTAGACGATTTTGGTACCTACCAAGATGCTATAGATGGCCAAGCACCATGGATTTACCATAGTGCAATATCGCCAGCACTAAATATTGGGCTTCTTAGCCCCCGGCAAGTGATCCAAGCAGTAATCGATCGCCACAACAAAAACCCTGTCGATCTAACTAATCTAGAAGCTTATGTTAGGCAAGTACTGGGTTGGCGCGAATATGTACGTGGATTATATGTAACGCGCGGCGTCACAATGCGTACTAGCAATGCGTTTGCGCACAAAAAGTTACTTACACAAGACTGGTATGTTGGTACAACGGGCCTACCACCTGTTGATGATGCAATAAAAAAAGTGCACGAGCGTGCATACCTGCATAATATTGAGCGACTTATGATTGTTGGCAACGCTATGTTTTTAAGCCATATTGATCCTAACGAGGTATATACGTGGTTTATGGAAATGAGTATAGATGCCTACGACTGGGTTATGGTGCCAAATGTATATAGCATGAGCCAATATGCTGACGGCGGAACTATGACCGACAAACCAAATATAAGTAGTAGCAGCTATATTTTACAGATGAGCTGGTACCAAAAAGGCGATTGGTGTGATGTATGGGATGGGCTGTATTGGGGCTTTGTGTACGATCAAAAAGATGTGCTTGCTAAGAACTCGCATACTAAACCGATAGTGGCCCAGCTAAATAGGCTAGACGATGACCGCAAGCGTATTATTGGTTACCGCGCCCAAGACTTTTTAAACTCCAAAACAAAAACAGCTCCGTAAACGGAGCTGTTTTAATATAAACGTGTCAAATTAACGAACGTTTTTGGCTTGGCCTGGGCGGCTGTTTAAAGCCTGTTGGCGAGCAACGAAGTTGTTCCAGTCACGTAAACGTGCTTGGTCTGGTGCGCCGATTCCTGTACCGTTGGTAAGAAACATATTAAGGTTACTTACTCTTTGTGCTGTGCGTCCTGCCATGATATTTTTCTCTTTTCTCTTTTTGTTATTTTGTTTATTTTCTCGTTGTTGGCCAACGCATGAGAGTAATTACATAATAGCATAAGCTTTACTATTTGTCAATATTCGGTCACTTGCTAAACTTATCGCTTACGTTTTTAGCAGATATTACGTATAGTTAGATGTAATGGAACAAAAAGTGGTGGATCCAAGCGCAGCTTGGTTACGTAAGTGGGTAATATCTCAGAAAATTAGCATTTTTATAGTGTTGCTGTTTGCAGTCGTAGGTATAGGTTTTACTCTTGTTCAGCCTATCCCATTTAAGTTATTAGCCGATGTTGTATTTGGTGATTTGCCCCCACCCAGTTATTTAAGTTGGGTGACATCACGCCAGCAAATGTTGGTTGTTGTAGCAGTAATGAACTTTTTGTTGTTTGGACTTGGCAGTTTATTTAGCTTCGTAGCCGGAATTGTGCAGCAAAAAATTGAAGCCCGCTTAGACCTAGCGGTGCAGCGAGAGATTTTGGCCAGTATT
>JAYUWM010000080.1:0-4275 GCA_043753565.1 bacterium | reverse complement strand
CGGTAGCACTATATGATAGACACAGCCCAATAGACATTCTAACTCTTACAGATCAGCTTAAAAATAAAGAACTTTTAGAAATTGTAGGCGGAGCCAGTTATGTTACCGAACTAACAAACTTTGTCCCAACAGCTGCCCACGTAGAGCAGTACGCCGAGATTGTATCCACTAAAGCTATGCGCCGCAGACTTATAAAAGCATCACAAGATATTACTACGTTTAGCTACGACGAAGCGCGTGGCTTTAAAGAACTATTAGAAGAAGCCGAGGCACGACTATTTGAAGTTAGTCAGAAACATGTAGGGCAAGACTTAGTTAGTTTAGAATCAATTTTGACAGATAGTTTTGAAAGACTTGATGAGTTACACAAGGATAAGGGCAAAATTAGGGGCGTACCTACGGGCTTCAGGGATCTAGATAATATACTAGCTGGTTGGCAGCGTAGTGACTTAGTAATCTTGGCTGCCAGGCCTAGTATGGGTAAAACCGCACTTGCCCTAAATTTTGCGCACAATGTTGCACTTAAAGCCAATATGCCAGTTATCTTTTTTAGTATGGAAATGAGCAAAGAACAGCTTGTAGACAGGCTACTAGCAGCTGAAGCTGGAGTTGATGCCTGGAACTTACGTACTGGTAATCTTACAGATACGGATTTTGAAAAAATAGGCCGCGCGATGGGAACTTTGAGTGAAACTAAAATGTATATTGACGATACCCCTGGCCTTACAGTAAGTGATCTGCGCACAAAAGCCCGCCGCGAGGCACATAAACACGACATAGGCTTGGTGGTGGTTGATTACTTACAGCTAATGAGTGGTGGAGGCAAGTTTGCTGGCGACGGTAATAGAGTACAAGAAATTTCTGAGATTTCTCGCGGTCTTAAAAGCATTGCACGTGAACTAAATGTGCCGGTCATTGCGCTTAGCCAGTTAAGCAGGTCAGTCGAAAGTCGTAGCCCCCAAATACCACAGCTTGCTGACTTGCGTGAATCGGGCTCAATAGAGCAAGATGCCGATGTTGTAGCGTTCATCTACCGCGAAGACTACTACAACGCAGAATCAGACAGACGCGGCATTACTGATATATTCATTAAAAAGCATCGTAACGGCCCAACCGGACACATAGAATTGTTCTTTGACAAAGAAAAACAGCGCTTTAAAAGTATCGATACACGCCATTCAGGCGCATTCGATAAATAAACTTAGCAGTATGTATAGTGTTTTAAGTAAAAAAACTGCTGTATACTAACACTAGATATATGAAAAATATAAGTAAGTTTTTAGGACGGCATTCGCAAACTATGCTTTTATTAGTTATGTTGCTTGGGCTTGCCGCAATACTTTATTTGTACGGGGTTCGGACAATTTTACCTGGACTTTCAAGTGCAGAAGTACAAACTATCTTGCAAAGTTCTAGCTGGAGCAGTATCGTTCAAAATCCGTTATGGTTGCCGCTTAAACTAATTTACCTTGCCTTACATAAAATTAATGTTGACCCCACTTCGTTTAGATACGTAAACGGACTGTTTGCAATGCTTGCTGTTGCGGCGCTGTATAGTATAACCAAAAAATGGTACAGCCAAAGAGTTAGTGCGTTAACGACAATCTTGTTCGGTACATCAGTCACCACTATAACAATCGCTCGCGTAGCTACACCTGCAATTTTGCTATATTCATGGCTATGGTGTATTGCGCTTGTTATGTGGTTTCAGTCATCTCACAAAACACGCTTAGCGCCTTTAATACTTCTGTTTTTTAGTGCATTTATGCTATATACCCCTGGTATTGCTTGGTTTGCGCTAATATTAGGACTATGGTTTAGCAAAGAGATACCGACTTTTTTCAAACATATGAAAAGTTCGTGGATAATAATCGGTTCGGTTATAGGCCTAATTTTTGTAATACCACTCATACATGCCTTCACCCAAGATCCCAAACTTATAAAATCGTGGCTTTTGATACCGCAATCATTAGATATACGTGCGAGCTTACTTTATTTAAAAGATTTGCCAGCTGCATTTTTGTATAAGTCAGACCGTAATCCTGTATACAATCTAGGTAATCTGCCACTCCTAGATGCACTAAGTGGCACGCTTCTGCTTCTAGGTCTTTACACGTATCGTAAGCGCTTACGACTAGATCGTACGGTTGTGTACATTGTAAGCGTATTACTTTCTATGACTTTAGCTGCACTTAACCGTAACCAGACATACTTAATATTTTGCTTACCATTTTTATATTTGCTGATGGGCGAAGGTATAAGCTACCTACTTGGTCAGTGGCGATCTGTGTTCCCCCGTAACCCAATAGCGAGGTTTTTTGGAACCCTTTTGATGACTATCGCTATACTTGCGGCCAGCTGGTACCATATACAACGCTATTTTTTAGCCTATACAAACAATCCTGCTACAAAAAAAGTATATAGTCAGCACATTGATTAGTTTAGTTCTGCTACAATATATACAAGATAACAGGAGTGTTTATGAGTAAGTTTGACCAAGCCAAGATGTTAGTAAAAATGCGTAAGCTTCAAAAGGAGCTTCAAAAAGAGATAATTACCGCCGAAGCAGGCGATGGAGCTGTAAAAGTTGAAATAAACGGTGAAATGAAAATAAAGAAGATACACATTGATTCTGACAGTGTTGATACAGATGATATAGGCCAGCTAGAGCGCTGGGTTGAAGAAGCTGTTAAGGACGCTATAAGCAAAAGTCAAAAGCTTGCCGCTGATAAAATGCAGCCTATGATGGGTAGCCTTGGCAACCTAGGCCTATAATCTTATAATGTCGCTTGTACCTAAAGCGCTCCAAAATCTGGTAGACGCACTTACTAAACTTCCAGGTGTTGGACCACGCAGCGCCGAACGTTTTGCGTATTATCTATTACGTAGTGATCCGCGTACATCAGACACACTTGCATATAGCCTACAAGGCCTGCACAGTGGCGTTAAACAGTGCCCGTTTACATTTGCACTTATTGATTCCAACGACGATGCATCTAGCCTTTATACAGACCAAAACCGCGACAAAACAATGGTAGCAGTTGTTGCTGACCCTTTTGATGTTATTGCTATCGAAAAAACAGGCCAGTACAGCGGCACATATCATGTACTTGGCGGTTTACTATCGCCAATAGATGGCATTAGGGTAGAAGATTTACGCATACATGAGCTACAGTCCCGCGTTACTAATGACGATGTAACCGAGCTTATTATTGCTACAAATGCTTCTGTCGAAGGCGAGGCGACTTCGCTATATCTTCAGCAAATATTTGAGGGGCAAAAAGTTGCATTGACTAGGTTAGCCAGGGGCCTTAGTGTAGGCGTAGATTTAGAGTTTGCAGATCATATTAGCTTGGGTAGAGCATTAGAGGGCCGCCAGAAGTTGTAGTACTGGTATACTAAAGGTAATAAATTATGCAAGATACATATGAACAAGTTAACAAAGTAGTAACAGATGCTAATCACATTTTAGTATTACAAGCCGACAACCCAGACGGAGACAGTCTAGCGAGCGCACTGGCACTTGAATCTATACTAGAGGGTTTACAAAAAAAAGTTACACTTGTTTGCGGTGTAGACATACCGTCTCATTTACACTATTTACAAGGGTGGTCACGAGTACAAAAAGACGTGCCTAATAGTTTTGACGCGAGTATTATAGTAGACGCAAGCACATCTACATTGTTCGAATCGTTGCAGAAAAACAATCAGTATAACTGGGTGCTTACAAAACCACTTGTTATTCTTGACCACCATCAAACAAGCGATGGTATAGAGCAGGCAACTGTAAGCTTAATTCCGCCAGCTGTTGCCACCGGTGAGGTTATATATAAATTAGCTAAATCCCTAAACTGGCCGTTATCTACAGAGTCCAACAAGCACATTGCAGTGTCAATATTATCAGATAGCCTAGGCCTAACCAGCGAAGGTACAACGGTTGATTGTATAAGAATTTTGGCAGATATTGTAGAATCAGGCGTTAAACTTTCTGATTTAGATGCAGCCCGCCGTGAACTTATGAAGCGTGAACCGGAACTACTTGAATATAAGGGAAGGTTATTACAACGCGTCTTACTTCATAACCATAACACCATAGCAACCGTAGTTATCCCTTGGGAAGAAATTAAGCAGTACAGCGCCCTATACAACCCACCAATGCTCGTACTAGACGATATGCGAATGACTATTGGCGTACAAATAGCAATTGCGTTTAAGATATACCACGACGGTAAGGTAACGGCTAAAATTCGTACAAACGCTGGTGGCGCAGTTGCC
>JAYUWM010000079.1:0-4279 GCA_043753565.1 bacterium | reverse complement strand
CGTTCCAACAGAATATACTACCAGCGACTTGAATGAACGCGCAAGACACATACAAAAACAAGAAGACTCATTAAGAAATAAAGCTGCTATCGCCGTTAGGCCAATAGCAAAGCTTGCAGTAAAGTCTGTTACAAAACAGGGCGAACTGGGTGAGCGCAAAATGTCATACAAAAAAATAGCTGCTATTGCACTTCTTATGGTAATACCCGGCTATAGCGAAAGGCTAGTTGACGCTGTGCCAGTGCCGCGTCCTGCGTCTGTAGAACTTGTAAGTGGTGCAGCGCACGCCATGCTAGATGCAGACCCGCCAACGCCAGAGCAAATTGCCACTAGTAATTTTAGAGCCAGCAACACAAACTTGCCAGAAGCAACTTATATAACACAGCTTGGTACCGCTCAAGATATTGCCCTAGTGCCAGATGTTGGTAGTGCAACAGCAACATACGCTAAAGATACAACAGCATATATAGGTCAAGAAAATACTGTTATAGCCGGGCTTGCTCCAACTCGTGTAAATATTAAAGGTATGTTATCTGCTGGCGACTGCGCAGTACTAGGCATAGACCAGTCTGCACAAACAGGCAGTTACGCAGTAGTAGGACTTACGCAGCAGGCAATTGAAGGTTTGCAGGTATCTGCCAGCCGCGAACAAATAAGCGTTTGTAACGGGACTGATGCATCGATATTCACCGACAATACAACACTATATATTGACGCAAAATAGTATATTAGCACTCGGCATTGACGAGTGCTAAATTGGCGTAGTATTATTGATGTATGCAAGATGCACAAGACTTCCAGGACTTTTTAAACCACCTAACCGATAACGCGTTGGCTAGCCTAAAGCACGCCGATGGTATAGCCAGGGCTGCAGGCAGCGCGTATGTGGGTACAGAACACTTGTTAATGGGAGTTTTAGCGCAAGATACATCACAGGGAGCTAAACTATTAAAGCAATCGGGCGTAACAATTGATAAAGCCCGTTTGGCTATGAACCTTAGTCCTAAAACCATGACTCTGAATATGGGCGCTAAAGGCCTAAGTGAAGCAGCTAAACTAACGCTAAAAATGAGCTGGGAAATTGCTCAGGAATACGCCCAAGAATTCTGCGGTACAGAACATATTTTATATAGCATATTAAGTCAAAAGAATGCCAGCGCAACCGTATTACTGCGAAGCATGAGCGTAAATGTTGACGGCATTACTGGCCAGCTTCAGCAAATGCTAAATAGGCAAAGCTACGAAGACGAACATTCTGGGTCAGTCACTACTAAAACCGTTCGCAAAACCAAAAAGAGTGTAGTTGACCAGTTTGGTATAGATTTAACTGAACAAGCGCGTGCAGGTAAGCTTGACCCTGTTGTGGGCCGCGAAGCACAAATTCGCCGTACAATCACAATCCTAAACCGCCGCACCAAAAATAACCCAGTACTAATCGGTGAACCAGGCGTAGGTAAAACAGCTATCGTCGAGGGCTTGGCCCAGCGAATTATTGCCGAAGACGTGCCAGATGCAATGTTAGATAAGCGTATCGTAATGTTAGATTTAGCTGGAATGATTGCTGGTACTAAATACCGCGGTGAATTTGAAGACCGCCTAAAAAAGGTGATGCAAGAACTCGAAGAAGACACCAAAACCATTATATTCATAGACGAGATTCACTTGCTAGTTGGCGCGGGTGCAGCCGAAGGTGCTATGGATGCCGGCAATATATTAAAGCCCGCACTAGCCCGTGGTAAAATCCAGGTTATTGGCGCTACAACTACCAGCGAATACACTAAGCATATCGAAAAAGATGCTGCCTTAGAGCGCCGTTTTCAGCCTATTCAAGTACCAGAAACAAACCAAGTTGAAACGCTTGCTATACTTCGTGGTTTAAAAAAGCACTACGAGGATTTCCACGCTGTAAATATTAGCGACGAAGTACTGCAAGATACTGTGCAGCTTGCAGCCCGCTATATTCAAGACAGGTTTATGCCAGATAAGGCAATAGATTTACTAGACGAAACTGCCGCACACTTACGTGTTGATAAAGGTAAAACCCCTCCACAGCTGCGCGCACTACAAAAAGATCTTAAAAATGTTCAAATTGATATTGAAGAAGCTGTTGATGCAGAGGATTACGAAAAGGCCGCCCGTGAAAAACAAAAGGCAAGCCAGATACAAGAAGACATAAAAGCACTTACCAAAAATAATAAAGCTGCAAAGCGAATAGATGTGACCAGCGATGATATAGCGGCAGTTGTATCGCGCATTACTGGCGTACCCGTAAACAAAGTTATACATAGCGAGGCAAAATACTTACTTAATCTAGAAAAAAATATTGCCAAACATGTTATTGGCCAAGATGAAGCCGTTACAGCTGTAGCCAAAGCAATACGTCGTAGTCGAAGCGGCATTTCTAGCGATAAGCGTCCAATTGGATCCTTTATATTCATGGGCCCTACCGGAGTTGGCAAAACAGAACTAGCAAGGGTTTTAGCGCGTGAGTTTTTTGGTAGCGAAAGTAGCCTGCTTAAAATAGACATGAGTGAGTTTAGCGAGCGTCATACAGCAAGCAGACTCGTTGGCGCACCGGCCGGTTACGTTGGGTACGAAGAAGGTGGCCAACTAACAGATAAAATTCGCCGCCAACCCTACAGCGTAGTGCTTTTTGACGAGATCGAAAAGGCCCACCCTGATGTGTTTAATATGCTGCTGCAGGTACTAGAGGACGGCCAACTAACAGATGCTAAAGGCCGTAAAGTAGATTTCAGCAATACGATTATTATTATGACTAGCAATGTTGGTGCCGACAAGCTTCAAAAAGAGGCAAAATTAGGCTTTGAAGCGACTAGCAGCCAAGATTTAGGTAACCTAGACGACTTGCATGAGGCAAACAAAAGCAAAGTACTAGGCGAACTTAAAAAGCTGATGCGCCCTGAACTAATTAACCGCATAGATAAAATTGTTGTATTTAGAGCCTTAACTAAAAAAAACGCTTTGCGTATTTTAGATATACAACTAGACGATTTACGTAACCGCTTAGTTAAACAGGGTTTAATTTTAGAACTTACACAAAAAGCCAAAGAGTGGTTAGTTGATAAGGGTTATGATTCACAGTACGGTGTTAGGCCTATGCGCCGCCTATTACAAGACGAACTTGAAGATAACCTGGCGGGTGGTTTGCTAGAAGATAACTACCAAAAGGGCGACCGTATACAGATAAAAACTAATAAAGCAGGCTTAGTTTTTACTACAACTCACGAGCGTGCATAGTATAATAAACATCAGCATATTATGCGCAAAATATTAGGCAATTTATTACTGGTTTTATTATTTTTAGCCCCTGGGGTTGTTGTATGGCATCGTCAATATATTTATGATGCTTGGGTTCTTAATAGTTACACCCCGCCTGCCGAGGTAATCAGCTTGGCTGATAAAACAACTATGACAGATAAATCCCGCAAGATATTTTATGTTGCCAAACCACAGCTGCAAGACCAAAAAGAAAGTTTTAGGCAATCGTGCCAATCCGCCGAAATTACAATAGTGCTAGGCTGCTATAAAACACCAGGTGGTATCTTTGTTTTCGCAGTTACCGACCCGCGCTTAAGTGGTGTGCAAGAAGTAACGGCAGCCCACGAGATGTTACATGCCGCCTATGACCGCTTAGGCCGCAAAGAAAAGTCTCGTATCGATACACTATTGGCTGCAGAATATGCCAAATTAACAGACGAGCGAATACGCAAAAACATAGATAAATACCGTGAGCGTGATGCTGATGTAGTTCCAAACGAGCTACATTCTATATTAGGTACTGAAGTAGCAACATTATCACTGGAACTCGAGACATATTATGGCCAATATTTTATAAAACGATCAAGTGTCGTGGCGTTTTCGCAGCAGTACGAAGCCGAGTTTAGCAGCCGTGAGGCCAAGGTAGCTGCCTACGATATACAGCTAAAAGCCCTTAAGGCCGAAGCCGGTGCACTTAACGACACACTGAACAGGCAAGACGAGCAAATCACCGCCCAAAGTAACACTATGGAAGGCTACAAAGCTAGCGGTGCAAATGCCCAGCATAATGCGTTAGTGCCTAGCTTTAACGCTCTAGTTAGAAGCTACAATGCCAACGTTACGCTTTTAAAGGCTAAAATTGCCAAATTTAACATCCTTAAAGACGAGCGAAACGCCATAGTGACTGAAGAACAAGAGTTGATGCAGGCGATAGACACGCGCGTACCCGATACTAAGTAGGGTATAATGCATATCAAAGGAGTTATTTGTGGCTAAAAAA
>JAYUWM010000078.1:0-4441 GCA_043753565.1 bacterium | reverse complement strand
TGAAGATGGACACATTTTTGTAATGCGCGCATTTACGGCAGACGGTAAGTTTTTGTTTGCAGATTCGTCTGCTGATGGTACAAAAAAAACTAGGCCAGCGTTTGGCCCATTATTTGATGTTAATAGGGCGCCAATTGCCGAGGCAGATATTGCAACTAGCTTAAAGGGGATGTGGGCTGTGGGAGTAGCCGTACAATGATGAATAAACTAAATGAACTTCGTAATAATAACCGTTTTGTATTAATTACCCTTGGATGCTTTGCACTACTAATGCTACTACTTCTACTAATTTCTCCATTTAGCGGTAAAAGTAAAACAACTGGCGGTGACTATTCACCAGACAAGGACGTAGCTTATTTTGTAGATAGTACTGAACTTTATAACACCTTGGGTAGTGGTAGGTTTACTAGCCTACAAAAAGACCTTAGGGCTCATTTTAATGCTGTGGTTCCAAAATATAACCAGCCAGTTAATTTTAGTGTTAAGTCAGTTACAAAAACTAACGACACCGTATCTATACAGGGCGAATATCAACAAAAGGGTGGGGCGGCTACCTTTAGCGTTAAACTGCTAAACAACGACCAAATGGATGTTACTGCTGTATCGGGAAAGGTAACTAGCTACGACACACTACCAAGTAATTCTAAAGTTAATAAATACATTGCCAGCTTGCCAATATATGCGGGCAACTACGATGTTACATACCTACCGGTAGATAAATCTATTGTGGTTACCATGTACGATAGGGACCCAGATCTTATAGACAAAATACGCGCAACTATACAGCAGGCTGTAGGTGCAGATATGATTGATTCTGTGCCAGTTAGTTACTTGTTCCCACCCGATCCAGCTGCACAACAAACCGATAGTGGAATTGCCGACGACGGCAACCGGGGCGACAACCCCTAAAGTGCGATTACGCTATACTTGTCGCTAAAGTGGTCTACAACTACATCGGCTTCGGTGGTGGTAATAATTGTTTGATAACCGCTAGTGTGGGCGGCCAAGGCGCGCCTGCGGGCGCCGTCTAGTTCACTGAATACATCGTCTAATAGCAGTAGCGGTTTTGTGCCCGTGGCGGTTTGTAAAACCTGTAGTTCTAAAAGCTTTATTGCTAACATTAAAGTGCGGGTTTCGCCGCGCGATGCAGTAGTTTTAGCCGGCGCGTTATTAATAAATATTCCAATGTCGTCGCGGTGTGGGCCGCAACCTGTAAAGCCCCTTTGGCTATCTTTAGCGATGTTTTGCTGCAGGCGGGCCAGCAGCGACGCTGTGTAATCGGCGCCCGTTTCGTCAGATATATACTGCAGATGGGTAGGTTCTTTTTTATTACTTATAGCTGTGCAAATATCGTTAAATGTATCGTTAAATTGCAGCAGCAAAGCTTTGCGGGCGCCGTGTACAACGCCGCCTAGCTCGCTTAGGCGTACATCCCATACAAACACATCACTGGCGCTTGGCGCATGGCTTAGTTTTAATAGTGCGTTACGCTGGGCAAGCGCCCGGCGGTAGTTTTTTATGTGCCCACTATAATGGGGCAGTGTGGCACATAAAATACGGTCTAGTAAGTCACGCCTAGCGCTGGGGTCGCCCACAATAATATTCATGTCTTGTGGTTCAAATAGTACTACAGGCAAGTTGTACGCTTGCAAAAAACGCTGCTTTTCTACACCGTCAAATACATAACTTTTTATAACTACATCGTTTTTAGTTTGTAGCTTTATACTGCGGGCATCATCGTGTGGGTTTACTGTATCTATGCGCGACCAATCACTACCTACCGCAACAACATCTTGGTCTGATGCTTTGTATGACCCGCCGGTGCAGGCCATATATAGTGCCTCTAGTATAGATGTTTTACCACTACCATTTGGGCCAACAATAATAGTCACGCCCATAGGGTTAAATTCGTACTGCGAATCTTTGTGAACCCTATAATTTTGTAACCTTACCGAGCTGAACATAGCTATATTATGACGCCCCAGCCGCGCGTTAGCTAACTTTTTACCGGCATAACTACGTGTGTGTAGTCAGTCATGCTAGGGTCTTTAATAATAACTGGGTCTAATTTGCCGTTAATATTTACAGATACGCTGTCGCCGCCAATTACACCAAGGGCGTCGAGCAGGTAACGTGAGTTTAGTGTTACGTCGCCACTACCGGTAACTTTTGCTGCAGCCCTAGCAGTGTTTTCACCAATTTGTGATGCCACAGACCTAATGCTAACCTCGTTATTATCGCCGTCTATTTTAATAGTGACACTGCCAGCAACTTCACGCGCAAATAAACTAGATACTTTGGTGATAGTGACAAAATCTGCTTTTTTAATTACGGCAGTGGTTTTAAACTCAGCCGGGATAAGCTTGCGATAATCAGGGTAGGTTCCGTCAATGAGTCGGGTAATAAGCTCTATGTCGCCCACTTCAAATCGCACCTGAAGTTCGTCGTAAGTTACGGCAATATCCTGGGCGTCGTCTTGCATAATACGCAGTACATCTTGCAGGCTACTAGCTGGTATAAGTAAACTTACTTCGTTTTTGCACGGCATTAATGCCTTTTCGGCTAACCTATAGCTGTCTGTTGCTACCGCGTACAACTTGCCCTCGTGGGTGTGCAAATATACGGCTGTTAATATTGGGCGGGCATCGTCACCGCTAGCAGCACCAACAACTTGCTGCATGCCTTTTTTAAAGACACTTGTGGCAATTTTTAATGATTGGCCGTCTTTAATAGTTGGCATAACAGGGAACTCATCGGACGCAGTACCATTAATAACACTTTCGTAACCTTCGCTGGTAACAAGTAATTTGTTTTCTACAAGTTCTAGGGTTACTACGCCGTCTGGTATAGCACTAATAAGCTCGTGCAGTAGGCGGGCGGGCACAGTTACACTACCTTCACTTGCGACTTTAGCACCAATAGTTTCTGTTAAGGCAACCTCTAGGTTAGTGGCGGCAATCTTTAAACGGTTATCTACAGTGCTAAGTAAAACATTAGATAGAATAGGTAGAGTATTCCGGCCTGATGCTATTCGTCCTACGGCATTTAATGCGCGTGATAGGTTTTCTTGGGTTACCTGAAGTTTCATAAAAGTTCTCCACTGTGCTTATTAATAATTAGTAATCTATTTAACATATTAGAGCTTATATAGGGGGTGTGGATGATGTGCACAAGTAGCCCTTTAACAGATGCAAAACTACTGCTTAGGCTGTGTACAGTAGTGGTGCAAACTTTTGTATAAGCTGCGCACAAGCCCAGTTTTGTACACACCACTAGTTTGGCCGCAGCAGTGCGTACTAGGCTATCCACAGCTAGGTACACCGCTTGTACACACTTTTCCCCTAAGTTATGCATATAGTTTTTCCTTAATTTCGATGATGTGCTGACGCATGTGAGGGTTCTCGTTCATTTCACGCTCGATTTTTTCGACCGAATGAATAGCAGTTGTGTGATCTTTGCGGCCTAATTCGTGGGCAATTTTAGGGAAACTCAGGTGTAGTTCGCTGCGCAATATGTACATAGCCACTTGGCGGGGTACCACAATGTCTTTATCGCGCTTAGGGCCTATCATGTCGTCTAACAATATCTGAAAATGTTTGGCCGTTTTATCTACAACCTGCCTGGCGCTTAAATGTTTGGGTCGTTTTTTATCGTTACTAAACAGGGTACTAGCAACTGCCAAATCTGGGGGTAGGCCGCGCATCTCGCAGTAGGCTAGTAGTTGGTTTAGTACGCCTTCAAGTTCGCGGATGTTGGTAGTTACCAGGTTAGCTAAAAATTCTACCACCGGGGCTTCTAACACTACGTTATGATGGTGGGCTTTGGTCTGGACAATGGCACAGCGGGTTTCAAAATCCGGTATTTGCATGTCTATGCTCATACCCCAGGCAAAGCGGCTACGTAGGCGTTCTTCAAGTGTGGGTATGTCGCTTGGTGGCTTATCGCCGCTAATAATAATTTGCTTGTTGGCCTGGTGTAGGGCGTTAAATGTATGGAAGAACTCTTCCTGAGTCTTTTCTTTACCGGCAATAAACTGAATATCGTCGATTATAAGTACATCGGCGCTGCGATAATAACCTGCAAAGTCGGTATTTTTTTTGTAACGAATAGCGTCTAAAAATTCCTGCACAAATTGCTCACTACTTATATAAACCACGTGAGCTTTGGGGTTTAATTTTACAATTTCGTTACCAACGGCCTGCACAAGGTGGGTTTTGCCAATGCCCACGCCACCATAAATAAACAGCGGGTTGTATTTGGTGCCGGGGGTATGTGCAATCGCCTGGCATGCAGCGTAGGCAAGTTCGTTACCACTGCCAACAATAAAGCTATCAAAAGTATATTTTTCGTTTAGGCCTTGGCGGTAGGCATGCGTTAAACCGCTTTGGCGGGCGCTGGCAGCCTTTTTTTCGACTGGTTGGTAGTTGATTGGTTCGTCTTC
>JAYUWM010000077.1:0-4514 GCA_043753565.1 bacterium | reverse complement strand
ATGCAACTATTTTCCACGTATCGTTTAGGCCACTAATCTGGGGAGTTTGTCTGGTTACAGAGTCGCCCGTTATAGTATCTATGTCTGTTGTTTCTGCGCAGTCTAGGTGTGAATACCATGCGGGCATGCCTAAAAAGCTACCGCCAGTACATGGGACTGCAAATGCTGGCTTAGCACCGGCAATAACCATAAAACTTAGGGTGCTAAATACTAAAAGTTGCAAAGTTATAGCAATTTTTTTAATCATTATAAAAACATCCCGCCTGGTACCAGGTAATTTGCAAAAGCGAATATAAATATGTATATAAGCAGGGCAACTATACTGCTGGTAATGCGCTTAATAGCCGCTTGGGTAGCCTGTGGGTTACCGCGCGATGCGCTGTACTGCAAACCTGCAACAATTATAGACCCGATTACTATTAGGCCAACACCTGCGCTTAAAAACCTAAAAATGGCAAAGGCGACATCTACGATTGGGTTTAGTACACAGTCTGGGCTCTTGCCATCACAATATTCTGGCCCTGCGCAGCCAAAATCAAAAGCTACTTTTACTTCGTTATCTGTGCCGCTGCCGCAAGTTTTGGTGTTTTTAGCCTCTAACAGCTTACCGGCATCGGGGTTTGCCTTAAAATTACCAAGAGGATTTACCGTTTTAAGCCCATTGTTTGACGCGGGTGCATTATATGTATCACTAGTAGGTGCGGTGGTGGCTACACAAATTGGTGCGTTACTTGCATTTGTGTTGTAGCGCAGTTCTTGCCCGCTAGGGCAGGCGACTAGTTTATCGCATGGCTGTTCAGTATATGGTTCACCGTAGTCCTTAGAACCATCATATAGGTTGGCTGAATATACGTAGCATTTAGTTGGGTCTGGCTTAGATATATTAGCGCCTTTACTATTATCATATGTAACGTTAGAAGTCGGGCAACTTGATAATTTTATTGGTTTACCATTATCTATTTTGTAACAACCTGCTGTAGCGATGGCAGCAACGACCGGTTTTGGCATAGACACAACAACAAAACTGGCTACAAGGGCTGCGATTAAAAACAATAATGTTGATTTTGATTTTATATAGTTGTTCATTTTATTCATGTTTCTATAGGTACTTTATACCATAAAACCAACTTATTAAGAAAAATTTAGCATAGTTTGGTATAGTAAATAGGTAATAAAGTCATGACTTCTAAACTAATAAAAACTAGTAAATTTGTATTTTACGTACTGTTGGTGGGTACAATTTTTCTTGGCGTACTGCCACAGCCAAAAGTTAATGCAGCCGCAGATACTGTTACCTTAAGCAAACAAAGAACTATACTTCACAACTTCATTGGTTGTGTAACAAGATACGGCGCTCGTGAGGACGACGGTAAGATATTCGATACGCACCGTAATCACTTCAAACAGTGGGACGATGCCATTGCTGACGATATGGATGACCAGGAATGGGTAGTTGGACTAGATGTTGATACTAACGGCGTGTTGGCGTGTCTTGATATTGTACCGCTTGGCATAAACACTTTAATTGACCGCGGCGTTAGTATACCTAACAGTAATGGCAAATTTCCTATTACAAATAGCGGCAAGGACGATGATAAACAACAAAAAACCGAGATTACTTTCTGGTTTGCTAAATATGTCACTGGATATAATCTTGGATCAAGTAGTGGCAACATTGTTAATACCCTAGATTACAAGACTGGGGATTTTGAAAAAAAGTTACGTGACCTAGCTGATTTAGCCAGGAAAGAGATTGATAAAATTGGTGAGCCTACGGACTTGATGAACCAAAGACGATATATTGGTTTGTTTAACTTATGCTATAACTCGGCCAGCACAAAGCAATATGGCGAAATAAAAACCGGCGATGGGGATTTTGAGAGGGATGGTAAATATTTCTATAAGGTCAGCAATGATGACGTTTCAAAAATTTTAACTTCAAATTCAGGAGGTATTTGGAGATGGTATAAGACTGACAATACGGGCATCGGAACTGGCGATACGCAGCATTTAAAAATCGATGACCTGGTTATTGCTGAAATACAAACAGGCGGTTTGATAGCCATAACTCAACTTGGCAGGCTATTGGATGACGAATCTATACATGCCTATTACCCAGTTGGTAGTGATATACAGCCATCAAAGGGTGACGCCGCACGCCGCGAGGGAATGACTAAATGTGATAGGCTAACTGACTCAAAAATTATGAACGCTGTTTTTGCAGCTGGTACAGTGATAGATAGTAAAAACCAACTAGCTTTTGACCCCAATAATGCTAACTCTAATGACTTATTAATTACTAGCCCAAGTACAGAAGGCGGCAAGGCAGTGAACGGCGCCGAAGTCGAACCGTCATGTGAAACTAGCGGTTTTAGCCTAAGCTGGATAACCTGCGGCATTATTAATGGCATGGCTGGTCTTACACAAGGTGTATTTAATAATTTTATAGAACCGTACCTTAAAACAGCGCCTGTGAATACAGACGCCGATGTTGCAAACCCCGTTTTTAAGGTCTGGTCGTCCATGCGCAGTATTGCAAACATTATTATAATTTTTGCACTTTTAGCAGTTGTGTTTAGCCAATCTATCGGCGGCGGAATGATAGATGCCTATACTGCCAAAAAAATTATGCCCCGGCTACTAGCGGCTGCAATATTTGTAAATATATCTATTTATTTAGTTGCCATAATGATAGATATATTTAATATACTGGGCAACGGCATTGGTAACCTTATACTAGGGCCCTTTAAAGGTACCGTATTTAATAAGTTTGAGAATACTGGTAACGATAACTCTATAGGTGCAATAATTGCGGTAATTATTACTGCCGTCTTGGGAATAATTACTATAAGTGCTTGGACAGCTCTTAAATCTACAGCTAGCCTGTCTGAGGCCAAGTCTGGAGCCCTAATGCCTTTTATGCACTTCATATTAATATTTGTATTACTACCGGCCGTACTTATTACACTTGCCATTTTTGCAACACTAATTATTAGGCAAGGTATTATATTGCTGCTTATAGTTACGGCACCTATAGCGTTTGCGCTATTTGCTCTACCTAGCACCGAAAAGTACTTTAAAAAATGGTGGAGCCTGCTTATATCTACACTTATGGTTTATCCGATAATAACTGTAATATTTTCATGTTCAATAATCCTGGCGGCACTGTCATACAATAATCCTACTAATGGTGCAACATTTGCTGGCATAATTGGCGCTATAGTAGCATTTATCATACTTATTGTACCGTTGGCGCTAATACCGTTTTCGTTTAAACTAGCGGGCGGTGTAATAGCAAACTTATCAGGTAGCATAAAGGGCAAAACAGATACATTTGCCGGTACCCGCAAACAACATTACAAAGAAGTTAAAGGCTACATGGATAAAGCCGACCCCCAGCGTACGCGCACTGGACGCATGTTTAACAGCAAGCATAAATATCAAAATAGTAAGCTGGGCGGAACTAACGAGCCTGATAAAGATCCCGAAAGAGCAAAAAGTACGTGGGGAGCTTACAGAAAGCAAAGGGCAATTAGCAGAGCCAACCGGACAACTAGGGTAGATACTAAATCGGGGGGCGGATCTGGATCCACGTCCGGCACGAGCCCAACTGACCCTACAGCACAGCCAGACTCAGGTGCACCAGTCCGCTATTATACACCCCCGGGGGGCGGTAATGATGGTACATCACCAGAAGGTGCTACTACGGGTAGTGGATCTACCGGCAGGCCATCCAGCGGTGCGGCAAGTTCTATACCGCACTTTATTCCACCAGCGCCACCAACTAATCCTATACCTGTGCCAGGTAGTGGGCCTAGTAATGCTACCCCTACGGGTGGCAGTGTACCAACGCCACCTACTAATCCCATACCTGTGCCAGGTAGTGTAATACCTGCAGGCCCTAGGGCTACTAATAATACAGGCAGTCCAGCGCCGGCAAGCAGTCAGGCATTCCCGCCACCTTCAGGCCCGCGTTCTACAACTGTTACCTATGATCCTACTCAAGCTGTAGATCTAATTCATGGAGAAATAGATCTACGCAACCAGCCCCCACAAGACCCCACTAACCCAACATAACAGCAGCATACTAAGCATACTTAATTGACTTATTTGCACAATTATGCTAATATTTAACTATGACAACTCCAGCAATTAGTACAAATCCAAGCACTCCCAACTGGGCTCCCCCTACGCTTGACCAATTGAGGGTAGGACTTACTCCTGAAGGCCATGTGAATGGCGACGGCCTTAGCCCTGGTGCTATTGCGTATGCGCAGTCGCTAGGTAATATAATTGTACTATCTGCAGAAGCACCAGAACAACCACAAGCACCTACGCCAAAGTCCGAGGCGCATAGTTCACGGACAGATACAAAAAAACCGCCCGTACACCAATCACAAAGGCAAGATCATGCTGAACGTACTGGTCAAGCTCGTGAGCAAGTTGATGAGGCCCACAAAACACCTGAGGCTATAGACCCAAACATGCCAACGGCTGCCGAGGAAGCTCCTGCG
>JAYUWM010000076.1:0-4547 GCA_043753565.1 bacterium | reverse complement strand
GCGCGGCCAAACATACGAAGATTTATTAGTAGCCGAGGGTAAAACAGAAGAAGAATATAAAAAAGATGTCTTAGAGCCAGAAGCAAAAGACCGTATATATGCTGGCCTTGTGTTAAGCGAGATAGCTGCCTTAGAAAAAATTACAGTTGAAACAGAAGAACTAGATGAGCGCCTAAATGCGCTAAAAGCCCAGTACCGCGACGATCAAATGCGTTCGGAACTAGATAAACCTGAAAACCAGCGCGAAATTGCCCAGCGTATTCTTACCGAAAAAACCATCAAGTTTTTGACAAAATAGGCTAGTATTAGCACTCTGCATTGACGAGTGCTAATACGGGGCGCTATACTCTTAGTTATGATTAATCCAACAAGTCTTTTAATCCCTACAGTTATAGAAACCGATGGCCGCATTGAGCGAGCCTATGACATATACAGCCGTCTATTAAAAGAACGAATTATATTTTTGGGCGAAGATGTAAATTCCCACACTGCTAACCTTATTGTTGCGCAGCTGTTATTTTTGCAAAACGAAGACCCTAAAAAGGATATCTTTTTGTACATAAACAGCCCTGGCGGCAGTGTTTATGATGGTATGGCTATATATGACACCATGCAGCACGTTAAATGTGATGTGCAAACAGTAGGCATTGGCCTGCAAGCTAGCATGGGCGCATTCTTGCTAAGCAGCGGAACTAAGGGTAAACGCTCTGTATTGCCACACAGTAAAATTATGATCCACCAACCGAGCAGTGGTACTCGCGGTAAAGTTACCGATATGGAAATTGACCTTAAAGAATCCTTGGCGGTGCGCCATTTATTAAATGAAATTTTAGCAAAAAATACTGGTCAAAAAATAAGTCAAATCCAAAAAGACGTAGACCGTGATTATTGGATGAACGCTGAAGAAGCTGTAAAATACGGCATAGTAGACAAAGTCATAAAATAGTAAACAACAGATTAAACATATTGACATAACTTTACTATAAGTGTATAATATAACACTTATGTACGCCCATGAACTTTCCCCGAGCGAACGCGATGATGTGCAATATTTATATGGCACATCTATTGAAGATGCACTTAGTATGGATAAGACCCTATGGGATGATGAACAAGGCTTTGATTATATTGAAGGTTTCGATATTCCAGTAGAGTATCGTCATACATACGTACTAGATTTTGATGTAGAGCAGGCTACTATGCTACACCCGCATAATCACTTTAGTCCGATAGTTTACGAACTTCCCAGCGAAGAAATTTTTACAATTGATGATGAGATGTACGAAAACGTTTTTGATGCAGAAGATTTACAAGATCCAATAGATGAGCTGTATAAATATGCTTCAGCTAATCCTTATACAGCTAGCCGTATAAAAAATCTAGTAGGTGCACCAACAGGTATTCAGCTGCTCGATTATGCTGCTAAAGATATACGCGATGATAGTATGAACTACAATAATATGCAGTTTGCGTTTGATGAAATATCTAAATTTCTAGGCCTTAAAGTGCGAAGCACCGACAAAGAAGTGCCTATAGATCATTTAAATGGGATTGATGTATTTTTAATCCCAGATGATTCGCAGACTGAGCGATCGGGCATTTTCAAAAACATTGACGGTGTAAACATTGGTGGTTTTGCATTTATACAGGCAAACGGCAGATATGCAATGGTCATCAAAGATGGTAATGCTAACTTGTATGTTACTGCTCATGAGTTTGGTCACATACTTGATTATATTTCCAGCGGTCAAGACTTAGTAACCGATAAAATTTCGCCCGACATGCTAAATGCAGCAGGTATAAATATGGAACATACTACAAGGTATGGGTCAACAAAAGACAGTGAATTGTTTGCAGACTCGTTTGCAATAGCAAGTCTGGCTCTAAGTGTAGATGAAGTGAAGTATGTCGACGGTAAAAAACACATACAAATAACGCGTATAACGCGTAAACTCCCTGACGAAGAACGGATACTTCGAGCAATATTTGGCCAGCGTAGCAGGGATACTATTATTAACGAAATACATACTAAATATCATAATTTGTTCACGCTAATGTTAAAACAGACCATGCCTAATGCCTCTGCTGCAATCCAAAAAAACAAAAAGCGCCTAAAAACTCGCTAAAGTTTTTAAATAGTTATATAATACTAAAACTTATGAGTAAAGAAACTTCACTAGTTCCGTTTGTGAATATAAATAGTTTTGACCGTGTGCGCACGTCGGTAGCTTTATTAAATGCACGCGACAGTATTACACAAGACCTACGCAGGGAACTACCTTATGCAGACAGGGTTTACCAGTCGCCCATAAAGGCTTACAGACGCATAGGGCATGTTGCAGCACAAATGCGTATGGGTAAAATTGATGCCCACGTTGCAAAAAGCGGTAGCAAAACGCAGGGTGTAGCGACTCGTATGCTTATGGGGTGGAACACCCAATCCACAAATCACAATAATTATGAAATATCTTACTGGGTACGTAAACAGCCAAGCGAAAATGTTGCTGTGGATATTGGTACAAGCATAGTGAGTTTTCTTTTAAGCCAAAACGTTTATGCAGATACACAGTGGATGGTAACTTTACTTGATGACCGCATTAAGCAGCAAGTGTGTGAAGCCAATGGTATGGTGGCAGTAGGTGCACCACAACTTTATGATATTGAAGACGGCGTAATACTAGACCGACAACTTTGGGTTAAATAAGCTTGACTTAGGCACTGTTGCAGGGGTACACTAAAAACAAGAAGTTTTATACGCGTGTATTTGATATCCCTGTGATTTTCAGGCGATATCATATAGTAGTGTTCTTCCGGCCAAAGAACTAAACAACTAAGCAATTTGTTCTGATCAAACAGATTAAACAAGAAGGTAGCATACGTAGCTTATGAGTAAAGCATCTATTGTGAGTAGTCCTAAAAAAACACGTCAGTTTTATACTAAGAAAAAAGAGATTATTAACCTACCAAACCTGGTAGATCACCAAAACAAATCATTCCAGTGGTTTGTAGACGAAGGTTTAGGCGAACTATTAGCCGAAATCAGCCCAATAGATGACTATACTGGTACCAAACTAAGTTTGCGCTTCAAAGACTACCACTTTGAAGAACCAAAAATGAGCGAATATGATGCCCGCGAAAATAACGTTAGTTATGACGCACCGTTAAAAGCTGTTATTGAACTTACTAACAAAATCACCGGCGAGATAAAAGACCAAGAAATATACCTGGGTGACTACCCTTGGATGACCACACGTGGAACATTCATTATTAACGGCGCTGAGCGCGTTGTTGTAAGCCAACTTATCCGTAGTGCTGGTGTGTTCTTTACGGCCGACGCACATGGTAGCCATAATCTATACGGTGCCAAGCTTATTCCTGGCCGTGGTGCATGGCTAGAATTTGAAACCGCAGCTAGCGGTGCTTTGTTTGTAAAAATTGACCGTAAGCGCAAGCTACCTGTTACATCGCTATTGCGTGCCCTTGGTATGTCCGAGGCTGCTATGCGCGAAGGTCTTAAGCACGTTGATACTGGTAAAACCAGCTACCTAACAGCTACCCTAGATAAAGACGCATCACGCGGTGTTAACGAATCTTTGATCGAGGTTTACCGCCGTTTGCGCCCGGGTGACCTAGCAACTGTAGATAACGCTCGTAGCTTAGTTGAGAACATGTTCTTTAACTACAAGCGCTTTGACTTTAGCCGTGTTGGTCGTTATAAGATTAACAAACGTCTTGGCCTAGATGTCACTAACACCGCCGAAAACCGCATTATGCGCCTTGATGACCTAGTTGCAATTATTGCCGAGATTATTCGCCTTAACAACACACAGGACCTAGCTGACGATATCGATAGCTTGGCTAACCGCCGTGTAAAATTGGTTGGCGAACTTGTACAACGCCAGTTCCGTATTGGTCTGTTACGCATGGAGCGTAACGCTAAAGATCGTATGAGCATGAGCGACATTGAAACAGTTACTCCAGCTCAGCTTATTAATGCCCGCCCAGTTGTTGCTGCGGTGCGTGAATTTTTTGCATCATCACAGCTTAGTCAGTTTATGGACCAAATTAACCCACTATCAGAACTTGCTCACAAACGCCGTTTAAGCAGCATGGGCCCAGGTGGCCTATCGCGCGAACGTGCCGGTTTTGAAGTTCGTGATGCTCACGCTACTCACTACGGCCGTATCTGCCCCGTCGAGACTCCTGAGGGTGCCAACATTGGTTTGGTACTTAACATGGCTATGTACGCCCGTATTAATGACTATGGATTTTTAGAAACACCTTACCGCAAAGTAGTTAAAGGCAAAGTTACCGACGAAGTAGTATTTATGGATGCGGCAGACGAAGAACATGCCGTTATTGCCAGCAGTAGCGAACTAGTAAACGACAAAGGTGCCTTTATAAACGCCCGTGTTAGTGCCCGCAAGCGTCTTGTCGCTGGCGAGGTTGATGCCGACGAAGTAACCCACCAAGACGCTGCTGAACGCCAAATTATTGGTAGCAGCGCTGGGCTTATTCCTTTTGTTGAAAAGAACTATGTATACCGA
>JAYUWM010000075.1:0-4623 GCA_043753565.1 bacterium | reverse complement strand
ACCCAGCCTACAAAAAGTACAAAAAAGAAGTGCCTTCAGTACTGCCTAGCATTGCGTCTATTAAGCGCGCACTTAGGTAGTACAGGGACTCGACCTTGCTTGCAAAACAAAAAATAGCTTTGCAAGTGCAACCCCTCCTAAGGCTAAAGGGCGGCCAAAGCCCACAGGGCTTTGTCGTTCGAGTACTCTTTAAATCTACCAAAATAAAACCCCGACACAAGGTCGGGGCATTATATTGGTGGAGCTACAGGGACTCGAACCCTGGACCTCTTCACTGCCAGCGAAGCGCTCTAGCCAACTGAGCTACAGCCCCATGTCAGAACTCTTGTTCCTATTGCATTTTAACCCTGCAAGGTTAAAAGTAGCAATCTATAACAAGGTTCCTCCATATCAAAATTAAATCGGAATTTAATTTTGGTTAACTTCTAGTTTAACCTGCTTATTTTATCAGAGATGATGTAAAAAATAAAAGTTCGCTACCAGATAAGCACTAGGCTGATACAATGTATGCATGAAGAAATTACCAAAATTACGACTGCCAAAACTAAAACGCAATATAAATTATAAAAAATTAGCAAAGCGACTAGTAGTTTTAGGCGCCATTTTATTAGCAATATCAGGCTATTATGCCTATAACAAATTATACCTAACAAATGAAAAACGTTTTTGGCTGGCAATAGAAAACAGCATGTCCACGCGCAGTGTAGTACGTAGCGTCGAAAGCGGTGGTACAGGTAACAAAACTATTGAAACCTCAAGGTTTCATTTCGGCACAGAATCAACAGTAAACCGTAGCACAAGCGTAGGCTCAAAATCTGCAACCAGTGAAAGCAATGTAACTACCCAGAACATTCTAACTCCAGCCTCTCAGTATGTGCGTTATACAGATATCAGCACAAGTGAGCTAAGGGCAGATGGTACGGCGTATGATTTTAGCAGTATCAAAGGCATTTGGGCTAAGCAGGCACAAGCAGGTACGCCTGAAGAAGTAGATAGACTTAAGCTATCCTACATTCAGCCGCATGTTACATTGGTACCATTCGGTAATTTACGAGCTATCGACCGTAATAAAATACTAAAACAGATGAAAGACACCGCTGTTTACGAAATAGATTTTAACAATCCTAGTAAACAAATTATTAATGAGCAAGAATATTTAATTTTCTCAGCAAAAGTTAAACTTAAGCAGTACGTAAGTATACTTCAGGCAAACTTTAGTGCTATGGGCTTTGGGGTTTTCCCGCCACTTAACGCCGATAACTACCCAGAAAAGGCACGCTACAATGTACAGTTTATGATAGACCCAAGAAGTAATGTATTCGCTGGCATAAAGTTAGATAACCAAACCGAAAACTACACTAATTATGGTGTAAATATGCAGGCACCAATCCCTGATACGGCTATACCATTAGACCAACTACAGCAGCAACTACAGTCATTACAATAATTTATAGTAAGGGGGGGGGCGCTATGGAAGATAAAGATTTAACACCAGCAAATAACGAAACAGATACAATTTCAGCAGAAACAGCCAGCAATCAAGGCGCAAACGAAAGCCCTGTTATTGAGGACACGTCAGTCAACACTTCAGCACCGATCGAAAAAGCTTACGCAGATGTGCCTGAAGCAGCGCATAACGAAGTTGTAACAGCAGTACCAGTAATTGCAAATACACCTGAAGCTAAAAAGGGCCGCGCTAAATGGTTGATACCGGTTATTATAATCGGCACAATAGTAGCCATGGCTGCCAGCACCTATGGCTATATGGGCGTGTATTTACAGTCACCGCAAAACTTATGGAGCCAGGCCCTTAAAAACACAGGCGAGGCAATAAACGATTATGCTACGGGCCCAAAGCAAACTTATAGCGGTGCTAAAATTAGTGGTACATATAACGTAGTAAGCCCAACCGCAGCAGACGGTACAATAACTGCTGCCTTTGACGGTAAAAGTACATCGGCCACAATTACAGCAAATGCCATGGGCATCAGGGCGAACCTAGAGGTTTTATCTATTACTAAACAGGCTGCAGCTAGCCCAGATATTTACCTAAAAGTATCTGGTGTAAAAGGCGCTTCAGCACTGCTCGGCAATATCAAACTGGCCGAAGTAGTATCTAAGTTAGACGGCCAATGGTATTACATCGACCATACCCTAACAGCTAACCTTACAAAAAACTTACCCAATACAGTTAGTGACCCTCAGCAGCTGCAAGCAAACGTTCAAGATGCTGCTAAAAAAGTTAGTACTGTATTACAAGATAGACTTTTCAACTCAGATTCAGAAAAAGCAGTACTAGTAACAACAAAAACACTTGGTAAAGAGGATTTCAAGGGTCGCAAAACCCAAAAATACCAGGCACAATTACGTAAGACGCAGCTTAAAGATATGGTTACAGAACTGCAGTCAGCGCTAAAAGACAGCAAACTAAGCAATTCGATTTTTGGCGATATTAATGATGCGAACAAACAGCAAGAAAATCAGAATAATGTAGACAAAATATTAAAGCAAATAGATGCCTTGCCAGAAGAAAAATTAACTGCCGAGGTTTGGGTAGACACAGGCTTAAAATACATTCGCAATGTGCGTATTGCATTACCCGCTAACAATGCCAGCACAGCTACTATGTTAGATATAATGGTAGATTACACTGGCGGCGACACTATGCCCATTATTGTCACGCAAACAAATAGCGACGTAAAAAATAACAGCACTACTACTCTGGGATTAACGGCCAATAAAAACAACAGCGCAGTAGAACTTAGCTTTGCACAAAAAGGTAACACCGGTGGCCAAAATATGGATTATAGCTCAAAAATAAAAGTAGACCCAAGTAATGACAGCGTAAATGCCGCCGTACCTGCAGGTGCTAAAAATATTATGGAGCTTTCGGGCGGCGTACTGGGTGCTAACACACAAGACCCTAGCGTTGGGCAACAGGGCAGCTTTTTAGATCAGCTAATGCAGCAATAACTAAAGTAAGGGCACTAAAAATCGGTATAAAGTATACTTAAGGGTAGCATGCAAGTTATAGCTAACGATCTTGTAATTTCATATTCAAAAGTAGGGTCTGGGCCTGTTGCCGTCTTGTTGCATGGCTGGGCAGATTCTAAAGCTACCTTCGATCTACTAACGCAACAGCTACAACAAAATTACACTGTAATAACACTTGATTTAGCTGGCTTTGGTGGGTCGCAGCCCCCTGCAAAAGGTTGGGGTCTAACTGATTTTGCGCAGCATGTGGCAGTTGTTTTACAAAAAATAGCTATAATGCCCAACGATGTTAATTTACTTATTGGCCATAGTAATGGCGGTGCAGTTGCGGTGCGGGCTATTGCTAAAGGCTATCTAAAGCCAAAAAAACTTGTGCTAATTGCATCTGCCGGTATACGGGAAACATCTGCTAAAAAAGCTGCTTTGCAGGGTGCCACAAAAGTTGCCAAAATCGCTAGTTATATTTTGCCCAAGTCTGCCCGCAAAAAAATGCGCTCAAAACTATATGGCCAGGTTGGGTCTGACTACCTGGTGGCCGAGCATATGCAAGATAGCTTTAAGCGAATAGTAAAAGATGACATTCAACATGACGCCGAGCGCATCACTATACCTACCTGCATAATTTACGGCGAGCTAGACACGGCTACACCTGTTAGGTATGCACAGCTACTTAATTCGCTTATTGCTGGGTCGCAGTTACATGTAATACAAAATGCCGATCATTTTGTGCATCAACAGTATGCGTTAGAAGTATTTAACTACATACGCAGGTTCGATAAATCATGATTTATAATCCGATATATTTTAGTACTGTGGTTGTTTATATGCTTCAAAATACCGAATACAGCATTAAACCGTATATTAAGTGGCTACTTCGCACTAAAAACTTTAAAAAAGTTATGTACAGACGTAGGTTAGAACCTACTGGTGCAGCTAAAATGTTGAAACTAATTGTTATGCTTGGAATGAGCTTTCAAATGACTGCAGCAATAATTTTGTTCGTGGTACTCTTTGATAGCACTCAGTTCGGGCCACTGTTAGCAACGGCAATGTTTATAACGGCTCCCTATGTATGGGCCTTATTGATTGTTGTGCCACTATGGCTTGGTAGAGTCATAATTACCAATCCTAAAGAACGACGTTTAATAAAAGAATCTTCATCATTATTCAAAAAGCATCCAGGACATAAAATTGTTGTGGCGGGCAGCTATGGTAAAACCAGTATGAAGGAACTTTTGGGCAGTATGTTATCTACTCAAAAAAAAGTAGCCATAACTCCTGCAAACAAGAACGTTGCTATATCGCATGCGCTTTTTGCGCGCAGCTTGCAGGGCAACGAAGATATTTTAGTTATTGAACTTGGCGAAGGCAAACCCGGCGATGTTGCCAGGTTTTGTAAAACCATTGGGCCCGACACAGTAATTATTACTGGTATTGCACCGGCACACTTAGACAAGTACGCATCATTAGACCAAGCAGCTCAAGATATTTTTAGTGCCGCGAGTTTTGTAAAGCCGCAAAACGTATATGTAAACGGCGACAGTAGTTACGCAAAACCGTACATAAAAGACGGCTATGTTGCATACGGCGCACAGGGCACTAGTCAGGCTAAAGTTTCCAAAACTAAAC